>NZ_JAAGPB010001111.1:0-805 GCF_017104585.1 Burkholderia sp. Ac-20392 | reverse complement strand
CGGCCGACGCGCCGCATCGGCTCGGCCGCACGCGGAGACGGCACCCGCTTCGCCGTGCGCCGGTCGGCTTCGATCAGCGCGGCAAGCGAACGGGGTGCTACCGACGTGGCCGGCGCGCGTTCGACGATCGTCGTCCAGTCGCGACGTTCGCGCTGCGTGTGGCAATTCCACTCGGGATAGCGCGGCGCATCGGGCGCGGGCGGCGGTTCGTCGTCGGGTTCGTCGCTGTGGCCGCCGGTCGACGCCGACATCTCGACGCCTTCGTTGCCCGCCTGTTCGGCTGCGACGGCGGCCGGCTGCGCCCACAGCCACGCGTTGTCGTCGCGATAGGGCAGCCACGCGCCGTCGTCGGGCTCGAAACGCACGCGCATCTGGCCGAGATCGTTCGCGAGCCGCGATGCGATCGTGCGGAACGCGCGGTAGTCGTCGAGCGTGTCGCGATGTTCGTTGAACAGTTGCACGCCCTTGTCGACCCACGGGTTGCCGTCGCGATACGACGGATCGAACAGCGCTTTCGCCAGCCGCGCACACAGGCGGCCGAACGTGAGCCCTTCACGATCGATCGGTGCGAACGCGGGCGCCCAGAAGGTCGCGAGCCCCGGCCATGTGCGTGCGAGCAGCGCTTCGACACGCGCATCCTCGATGAGGCCGGCGACGGCGACGCCGATCGGCGTCAGCTTGTCGACCGGTTCGCCGGACGGCGAATGTCGCCAGTGTGCCAGCGCGTGCGCGGCCGCCGCGATGCGTGCAGCAGGGGCCAACGCACCCGGCACGCGCAGCGCGGCATGGCCGAGCGTCGCGCGCA
>NZ_JAAGPB010001110.1:0-792 GCF_017104585.1 Burkholderia sp. Ac-20392 | reverse complement strand
CCATCCGGCCCGCCGCGACGAATTGCGCCCGCGGCGCGCAATTCGTCGCGGCGGGCCGGATGGCTCGTCAGCGCGAAGATCCGCAGGTTGCGGCGCGTGTCGCGCCATTGCGCGACGCAGCGCATGCCGACGTCGCCGCAGCCGACGATCAGTACGCGCGGCCGGCGCAGGATTCGAGTCGCGATCATGTTGGTTGCGAAATCAGTAGCCACCGTTGCGCGACGCGCAACGGGTTTGCATTGTAGCTGCCGTGCTCGACATGCACGGTCCCCACATTTTGTTCTAGTTTGGTTCTATGGCATTCAACGTCACTCTCAAGCAAAGCGGCCGGCAATTCCAGGTCGAGTCGGACGAAACCGTGCTGGCGGCTGCGCTGCGCCAGAACGTCCATCTGCCGTACGGCTGCAAGAACGGCGCGTGCGGCTCCTGCAAGGGCCAGATCGTGTCGGGCCAGATCGAACAGGGCCCGCACGCCGCGTCGGCACTGTCCAACGACGAACGCACGCGCGGCCTCGCGCTGCTGTGCTGCTCGAAAGCGCAGTGCGATCTCGAAATCGACGTGCGTGAAATCGCCGGCGTCGACGGCGTGCAGGTCAAGAAGCTGCCGTGCCGGGTCACCGCGCTCGAGCGCAAGGCCGACGACGTGATGGTCGTGAAGCTCCAGTTGCCCGCCAACGAACGCCTGCAGTATCTCGCGGGCCAGTACGTCGAGTTCATCCTGAAGGACGGCTCGCGCCGCAGCTACTCGATGGCGAACGCACCGCACGAGGAAGGCCCGATCGAGCTGCACAT
>NZ_JAAGPB010001109.1:0-799 GCF_017104585.1 Burkholderia sp. Ac-20392 | reverse complement strand
GTCGCGGCGCGCGACTACGACCGCGGGCTGCGGATGCTGGTCGGCGAGTCGCGCTGGCGCGGCCCGCATTGCGTGGCGGGCTGGCTGCCGTCCGTCGTTCATTACCTGTTTCTCGACGACCCGCGTACCGAAGCGGTCGGCTGTGCCGTTCCGGCCGGCCACGCGCGGGTTGCCGACCATCTCGCGCGGCATGGCTTCGCGCGGCAGCGCCGTCTCGCGCTGGCCGACGCGCAGCCGCTGTGGATGCGCACGCTGCGCGAGACGTTCTTCTCCGGCCGTCACGTCTGACGCGCCGGATTCACCGACAAGGGAGCTGAGACATGCAGAGAGAAACCGTATTCGACCTGATCGGCGTCGGCTTCGGGCCGTCGAATCTGGCGCTGGCCATCCGCCTCGAGGAACGGCGCGCGACGCGCCCGTTCACGCATTGCTTCGTCGAGCGCCAGCCTGAATTCGGCTGGCATCGCGGGATGCTGCTCGACGACTGCCGGATGCAGATCTCGTTTCTGAAGGATCTCGTCACGATGCGCGATCCGAAAAGCCGCTACACGTTCATCAACTACCTGTTCGAGCGCGGTCGCCTGAACGAATTCGTCAACCTGAAGAACTTCTATCCGACCCGCGTCGAGTTCCACGACTACCTGAGCTGGGTGGCCGAGGCGTTTGACGAACACGTCCACTACAGCGAAACCGTCCTCGCCATCGAGCCCGTGTGCGGCGACGGCGCGAAGATCGACGCACTGCGCGTGCTGTCGCGCGATGCGGCCGGCCACGAGCGCCAGCGTGTCACGCGCGCGCA
>NZ_JAAGPB010001108.1:0-796 GCF_017104585.1 Burkholderia sp. Ac-20392 | reverse complement strand
GCGTGCCCGCGCGGCTGCGCCAGCACGATTTCACGGCGCACCTCGTTCTGCGCCGCGGCGCCGGTTTGTGCCGCCTGCACGGCTGCTTCGCCCTTGCCGCGCAGCACGAGCAGCGGCGTCTCGCCAGCCGTCGCGAAGCCGCTCGCGCGATCGACGACCTCGAACGCATCCGAGTTCGCGATCGCGATCACCGACACGAGCGAATGCGCGCTGCGCGCCACCGCGTCCTGATCGAACTCGATCAGCAGCGTGCCGGCCTCGACACGCGCGCCGGCTTCGACGTGCGCGATGAAGCCCTGCCCGTTCAGCTCGACCGTGTCGATGCCGATGTGCAGCAGCACTTCCGCGCCTTGCGGCGTCGTGATCGTCACTGCATGGCCCGTGCGCGCGAGATGCGACACGACGCCCGCGCACGGTGCGACGAGCTGGCCCGCGAGCGGGTCGATGCCGATGCCGTCGCCGAACATCCCGCCGGAGAACACCGGATCGGGCACGTCGGCCAGTGCGACGATCGGCCCCGTCAACGGGGCAAGCAGGACGATCTGATCGTGGGTGGGACTCTTCAACTGGGACTCCTCGGCGCGTCTCATCGGCTGTCTCGGCTATCAGTGCGTTTCGGTGACTTTGTTCAGGTGGCGCGGCGTGTCGGGATTGCGGCCGCGCGCGACGGCGAGATCCGCCGCCATCACGTAGAACGAAAGAATGGCGGCGATCGGGTCGAGCGCCGAATGGGCGGACCGCGCAAGCGGCAGCGTCGCGCCGGGCGTGCCGGCGGGCGCCGCGAGCAGCACGGCGG
>NZ_JAAGPB010001107.1:0-887 GCF_017104585.1 Burkholderia sp. Ac-20392 | reverse complement strand
ACTCGGCGGCGCGACGGGCGGCAGCAACCCGGCAGGTGCGCTCACGTCGGCGGTCGGCACCGTGACTGGTGCAGTGTCGGGCGCGGCCGGCGGCTCGCCCGTCGCGGGGCTGACGGGCGGCAGCGGCACCGGTGCGCTCTCGAAGACGGGTGGCGGCGTGCTCGCCCCCGTGACGACGACACTCGGCTCGCTGGTCAAGTAAGCGGCAGGCCGGCACGGCGCCCGCATCGTCGCAGACGATCGGGCGCCTTAGCCTTAGCCTTAGCCTTAGCCTTAGCCTTAGCCTTAGCCTTAGCCTTAGCCTTAGCCTTGGCCTTGGCCTTGGCCTTGGCCTTGGCCTTGGCCTCAGCCTCAGCCTCAGCCTCAGCCTCAGCCTCAGCCTTGGCGTTAGCGGCAGCCGGCATCCAGCCTCATCCCCCACCCCACGATCCCTTCCTTTTCCCGACAGTCCGCCTCCAGCAAGCCATCGAAATCGGTCCTGAAAGCAAGACACGTTAAAATCTCACCTCGCGTGGTGCGCCGCCCGCACCCGCCATCCATCGCCAGCCGCGTGCCCTCGGGCCGCCCCCGACCCATGGAGTGAGTGTCAATGAGCGGCGGACTTCCGTTTCCCGCATCCCGCAGCAAGTCGTTGCCGTCCTCGACGGTCTTCCTGATTCTCGCCGCCACCGCGCTGCTGTCCGGCTGCGGGCTGCTGCCGGTCCAGAACCCGCCCGCGCCAATCAGCGAGGCGCTCGTCGAGCCCATCGAGGAAACCGCCGGCGAACCGCTGACGATGCCGCCCGTGCCCGCGCCGACGCACCCGGAGGAACCGGAAGCGCCGAAGAAGCCGCATCGCGAAGTCGCGCGGCCGAAGCCCGTGCAGCGCCCCGAATCGCCGACACCGG
>NZ_JAAGPB010001106.1:0-234 GCF_017104585.1 Burkholderia sp. Ac-20392 | reverse complement strand
ACATGGATAGATGGGGGAGGAGAGAGGATGAAGAATGGAGTGCAGAGAAGCAAGGTGTGATGGGTGAGACGCAAGAATGGCAGACAGGAGATAGAACGAGAAAGTAGAGAAGAGGGTGTGAGAAAAAGAGAGGGAAGGGTGAAGAGGATTGGTGTGGAGAGTGAGGAGGGGTGGTGTGGCGTATAGGGTATAGTATATAAGATCCAGGTTGTACTGGTGCTATTTTTTTTTTTA
>NZ_JAAGPB010001105.1:0-498 GCF_017104585.1 Burkholderia sp. Ac-20392 | reverse complement strand
CTCGTCGCGCTGCGGCGCCGTACCGGCATGGTGTTCCAGCATTTCAACCTGCTGTCCGCGAAGACGGTGTTCGAGAACGTCGCGCTGCCGCTGAAGATCGCCGGCGTGCCGAAGGCCGAGCGCGTGCGCAAGGTCGAGGCGCTGCTCGAACTCGTCGGGCTCGCCGCGAAGCGCGACGCGTATCCGGCCAGCCTGTCGGGCGGGCAGAAGCAGCGCGTCGGCATTGCCCGTGCGCTCGTGCACGATCCCGAAGTGCTGCTGTGCGACGAGGCGACGTCGGCGCTCGATCCCGAGACGACGCAGTCGATCCTCGCGCTGCTCGCCGACATCAACCATCGCCTCGGGCTGACGATCGTGCTGATCACGCACGAGATGGAAGTGATCCGCGCGGTGTGCGACACGGTCGCGGTGATCGAACAGGGCGAAGTCGTCGAAACGGGCCCCGTGTGGCGCGTGTTCGGCGATCCGCGCCACGGCGCGACGCGCGCGCTGCTCAGA
>NZ_JAAGPB010001104.1:0-882 GCF_017104585.1 Burkholderia sp. Ac-20392 | reverse complement strand
CGGCCGTGCGCGATGCGCTGAACGAACGCTGGGGCCCGCCCGAAGCCGACCCGACGCTGCGGCAAGGGCGCTTCACGATCGCCGGCTGGCGCGCGGGCAACGTGTTCGTCGGCATCCAGCCGTCGCGCTCGCGCGGCGAGAACGACTACGCGAGTTACCACGACGCGGATCTCGTGCCGCCGCACGCGTATCTCGCGTTCTATTTCTGGCTGCGCGATGCGTATCGCATCGACGCGGTGATCCACCTCGGCAAGCACGGCAACCTCGAATGGCTGCCGGGCAAGAGCGTCGCGCTGTCCGACGCGTGCTGGCCCGACCTGACGCTCGGGCCGCTGCCGCACCTGTATCCGTTCATCGTCAACGATCCGGGCGAGGGCAGCCAGGCGAAGCGCCGCGCGCAGGCCGTGATCATCGATCACCTGATGCCGCCGCTCACGCGCGCGGAAAACTACGGCCCGCTGCAGGATCTCGAGCGGCAGGTCGACGAATACTACGAAGCACTGATGGTCGATGCGCGGCGCGCGAAGCTGCTGCGCAAGACGATCCTCGCCACGATCGCCGAGCATCGGTTGCACGACGAACTGAGCGTGTCGCCGCCGCGCGACACGGGCGACGAGGATGCGCTGCTCACGCGCGTCGACGCGTGGCTGTGTGAACTGAAGGAAGCACAGATTCGCGACGGGCTGCACGTGTTCGGCGAGTCGCCGGCCGAGCGTCAGCGGCGCGACACGCTGCTGGCGCTCGCGCGCTTTCCGGTCGGCGACGGCAAGGGCGCACGCGCAGGACTGATCGGTGCGCTGGCACGCGATCTCGCGCTCGGCGACGACTTCGATCCGCTCGCGGCCGCCGAGATCGGAATGTGGTCCGGTAGGGAATGCGAGT
>NZ_JAAGPB010001103.1:0-842 GCF_017104585.1 Burkholderia sp. Ac-20392 | reverse complement strand
TGCCGAGCACGGCGATGCCGAGCGTCGCGCCGGTCATTCGCGCGACATTGACGAGCGCGCTCGCGGTGCCCGACCGCGCGGCGTCGACCGCGCCGACCGCGACGGTCATCAACGGGCCCGTCGCGATCCCCATGCCGAGCCCCGTCAACGCGAGCCCGAATTCGGCGCCGAGCAGGCTCGACGAACTGGCTGACGTGCCGATCATCGCGAGTCCGCTCGCGATTAGCGCGACGCCGCCGGATGTGGCCGCACGCGAGCCGATACGCTCGGACAGCGGCCCCGACCACGGCGACACGACGACGAACACGAGCGCCATCGGCAGCAGCGCGAGGCCCGCGCCGGTCGAATCGAGGCGGCCGGTGCCTTGCCAGTAGAGCGGCAGCAGGAACAGCACGCCGTACATCCCGAACGTCATGCCCGAGGTGGCGGCGATCGCGCCGCGAAACGCACCGACCTGGAAGAGTTCGAGCGGCACGAGCGCGGCCGCGCCATGACGCCGTTCGATCGACACGAATGCGGCGAGCGCGGCGATCGCGACGCAGCCCGCGAGTGCGCATGCGGCCGGCGAATCGTGGAACACGATCGCCGCATACGCAAGCGCGCCGAGTGCGAGCGCGCCCGTGACCTGTGCGCCGACGTCGACATGCCGGCCGCGCGGATCGGACGATTCGGGCACTGCCGACATCGCGAGCAGCATCGCGGCGACGCTCAGCGGCACGACGACGAAGAAGATGCTGCGCCAGCCGAAGTGCCGGATCAGTACGCCGCCGAGCGTCGGGCCGATCGCCATCGCCACGCCGTTGCACGCGGCCCAGATGCCGAGCGCGCGGCCGCGCTCGACC
>NZ_JAAGPB010001102.1:0-682 GCF_017104585.1 Burkholderia sp. Ac-20392 | reverse complement strand
CTCGGTCGCGACGGCCGGTGCGGCGTCCGCCGTATCGGTTTGCGCGGCGGCGCGCGCTTCGGCTGCCGCGCCCGCGTCCGTGCCTTCATCCGCGCTTTGCCCGCGCCGCACCCAGATCTGCGCGAGGCCCATTTCCTCGAGCGCCGCTTCAGCCCATGCCATGCGCGTCCCCTTCGTCCTTGTTCAGCGTCAGACGCATCACGATCGCGTCCTCCCGGCTGCGATGCTTCGCCGGGTAATAATTCTTGCGCCGGCCGATCGTCAAGAAGCCGAAACGCTCGTACAGATGAATCGCGCGCGGATTGGATGGCCGCACCTCGAGCAGCACACCGTCGAGCCCTTCCGCGCGCGAAATGCGCACGGCCTCGCGCAGCAGCGCCAGGCCCGCGCCCGCGCACTGCGCGGCCGGCGCGACGCACAGGTTCAGCAGGTGCATCTCGTCGACCACGGGCATCAGCACGCAATAGCCGATCAACGAACCCGTCACGTGCCGCAGGCACACGCCCAGATAACCGTTGCGCAACGAATCCTCGAAGTTGCCGCGGCTCCACGGGAATTCGTACGCGACGTGCTCGATCGCGACGACCTCGTCGAGATCGGCATCCGTCATCGGCGCCAGATAGCGGTCGCTCAGCAGTACACCCGTCATCCCTTCGCTCCGCCCGTCTGCGCGAAGGGATGA
>NZ_JAAGPB010001101.1:0-954 GCF_017104585.1 Burkholderia sp. Ac-20392 | reverse complement strand
GCCGCGCGGCCCGGGCGGGCCGCTCGTGCCGCCGCTGAACCCGGCCTACCTGTTCACCGCGCGCGCGACGAACGTGCTGGAAGACATCGTCGAAAACCGGCGCATCCTGCTGATCGGCCACACCGGCACGGGCAAGACGAGCCTCATCGAACAGGCCGCCGCGCTGGCCGGCCATGGCGTGTTGCGCTCGAACATGAACGGGCAGACGACGGTCGGCGATTTCGTCGGGTTCTGGACCGTCAAGGGCGGCGAGACGATCTGGGTCGACGGCGTGCTGCCGACCGCGATGCGCGAAGGGCTGTGGCTCATCGTCGACGAAATCGACTTCGCGGAACCCGCGATCCTCGCGGTGCTGACCGCCGTGCTCGAACCGGCCGGCCGCCTGTTGCTGAAGGAAAAAGGCAACGAGATCGTCGTCCCGCACCCGTCGTTCCGGCTGTTCGCGACCGCCAATGCGGTGGGCGCGATGGGACAGTTCCGCCATCTGTACCAGGGCGCCAACGTGATGAACGAGGCGTTTCTCGACCGCTGGCGCGTGTACCGCCCCGACTATCTGCCGCCCCCCGACGAGGCGCGCGTGCTGCAGCGCACGTTCGGCGCGGCCATGACCGAGGCGATGGCCGACACGCTCGCGGCGATCGCGGCCGACTGCCGCGCCGCGTTCGTCCGCGAGGATCTGGCCAGCGCGTTCTCGACGCGGCGCCTGATCGACTGGGCCGAGCTGATGCTGCGCACCGGCGACCCCGAATCGGCCGCCGGCCCGACGATCTATGCGAAGGTCAGTGCGGAAGACGCCGACCTGATCCGCAGCATCATTCGCCACTACATCGACGTCGAGGCCTGACGCGATGGACCGGGACGACGACGCGCGATCGCTCCACCTGACCCGGCTGGCCCGCACGCTCGCGCAACGACACGGCATCGAGGTGCGGTTCGCGCGCCACGGGCCGGTCG
>NZ_JAAGPB010000111.1:0-20646 GCF_017104585.1 Burkholderia sp. Ac-20392 | reverse complement strand
ACCGTCGCGTCGAACGGACCGAACTACTTCGGCTTCGTGATCGGCGCTGCGCTGCCGGCCGCGGCGGCGGCCGAGCGGCTGATGCTCGCATGGGACCAGTGCGCGTCGTCGTATGCGAATTCGCCGGTGGCCGCGACGATCGAACGCCAGGCCGCGCGCTGGGTCGTCGACGTGCTCGGGTTGCCCGAAGGCAGCGCGGTCGGCTTCGGCACGAGCGCGACGGCTTGCACACTCGTCGCGCTGGTGGCCGCGCGGCGCGCGCTGCTCGCAGGCAAGGGCTGGGACATCGACGCGGACGGCCTGATCGGCGCGCCCGAAGTGAAGGTCGTGATCTCCGAGCTTGCGCACATCACGGTGAAGAAGGCGCTGCGCGTGCTCGGTTTCGGGATGAAGCGCCTCATCGTCGCGCCGGTCGACCCGCACGGTCGCATCGACCCGGCGCAATTGCCGCCGCTCGACGACATGACGATCCTCTGCGTGCAGGCCGGCGAAGTGAACACCGGCGAGTTCGATCCGTTCGCGGCGCTGATTCCGCCCGCGAAGGCGGCCGGTGCGTGGGTGCACGTCGACGGCGCGTTCGGCCTGTGGGCTCGCGCATCGTCGAAGCGTGCACTGACCGACGGCATCGACGGCGCGGACAGCTGGACCACCGACGGCCACAAGTGGCTCAACACGCCGTACGACGGCGCGATGGTGATCTGCCGCGACGCGGCCGCGCTCGCGACCGCGATGAACAGCGACGCCGTCTACCTGAGCGGCGCACAGGACGCGCAGAAGAACCTGAACCTCGAATTCTCGCGACGCGCGCGCGGCATCCCCGTGTGGGCTGCACTGCGTTCGCTCGGCCGCGCCGGCGTGGCCACGATGGTCGAGCAGCATTGCGCGCAGGCGGCGCGGGTCGCGGACGGCCTGCGTGCCGCCGGCTACGACGTGCTGAACCGCGTCGTGCTGAACCAGGTGCTCGTGCGCGCCGGCACCGACGACGAAACGGCGGCGATCCTCGCGGCTGCGCAGGCGTCGGGCGACGTGTGGTTCGGCGCGACGGTGTGGCAGGGGCGGCCGGCGTTCCGGATCAGCATGTCGTCGTGGCGCACCGAAGATGCGCACATCGATCGTCTCGTGGCCTTGCTGACGGCGTTGCGCGGCGTGCACGTGCGCTGAGCGGCGGCGCGGAGGTTCACTCAATCACGCGCGCCGCATACCCCGCATCGTCAGCGCACCGAGTCGGGAAACGCGTTCCCCGCAACCGCCTCGGCCGCAACCTTCAGGCACTCGATGAAATGCAGCGCGGCCGGCGTCAGCAACGCATGCCGCCGCATCACGATCGCGACCGTCAACGCGGGCATCGGCTCGGCGAGATCCAGCGCGACGATGCCGCGTGACTTGCGTTCGACGTCGGCGAGCGGCCGTGCGAACACGCCGAGCGCATCCGTTTGCGATACGAGCCCGAGTGTCGCGGCAAACGACGGGCAATGGACCACCCGCTTCGGCACATCGATGCCGAACGGCATGAAGATCGAGCGCACCAGATCGTCTCCCCCGTCGCCGTAGCGCGGCACGCACCACTGCGCATCGACGAGCTCGCGCAGCGAGCGCGCGCGCGCGAGCCGATGCCGATTTCTCGCGACGACCGCGAACGCGGTCCGGAACAACGGAATGCTCGCGAATTCGTCGGGGTCCGGCAGCGCGTTCGACAACTGGTGCGTGACGATGAAGTCGAGCGAGCCGTCCCGCAGCCGCGCGAGATCCGTCGCGGTCAGCGCATCGTCCACGTTCAGCGTTGCGCCGGGCAGGTCGCGTGAGAACGCGGCGAACGCGTGCGGCAGGAGCGTCAGCGCGACCGTCGGGCTGACCGCGATCGACACCGAGCCGGTCGTGCCCAGCCGCAACTGCTCGATTTCGTCGCGCGTACGCTGGATCTCCTCGACGATCAGCCGCGCGCGAATCGCAAACGCGCTGCCATAGTCGGTCAGCGCAATCCCCTTCACGCTGCGCACGACGAGCGGCACGCCGAGTTCCTGTTCGAGCTCGCGCACGATGCTGCTGATCGCCGGTTGCGTGACGCCGAGCGCGCGTGCCGCGCCGCGAATGGTGCGATGCTCGGCGACCGCGAGAAACGCATCGAGCTGCTTGAGCTTCATGGGTGACCGATCCGAATGCGAAGGAAGCGCGGGGTTCCGGGCGGAACGCCGGGTGAAAAGGAAAATTTATCGTCTACAACGAAATCTTGGATTTTTCTTATTGGATCGAGTGTATATGCTCGGTGCTTTTCAGGAGCGGTCACGATGATTCTCGTTAACCAGCAACGGCTGTGGGATTCGCTGATGAAGATGGCGACGATCGGCGCGACCGCGCACGGCGGCAGCTGCCGGCTCGCGCTGAGCGACGACGACGCGCTCGGCCGGCGCCGCTTCATCGCGTGGTGCGAAGCAGCCGGTTGCGAGATCCGCATCGATCCGATCGGCAACGTGTTCGCGCGCCGGCCGGGTACGGAACCCGGCTTGCCGGCCGTGATGTGCGGCAGCCATCTCGACACGCAGCCGCTCGGCGGCCGCTTCGACGGCGTCTATGGCGTGCTGGCAGGCCTCGAGGCGATTCGTACGCTGAACGAGCACGGCATCGCGACGCGGCATCCGATCGACGTCGTCGCGTGGACCAATGAAGAGGGTTCGCGTTTCACGCCGGGCATGATGGGCTCGGCGGTTTATGCCGGCGCGCTGGATCTCGACTACGCACTGGATCGCCCGTGCATGCAGACGGGCGCGCTGCTGCGCGACGAACTCGCACGCACGGGCTTCGCCGGTCCCGCGCGCGAGCGGCAGATGCCGAAAGCGTATTTCGAAGCGCATATCGAGCAAGGGCCGGTGCTGGAGCAGGCCGGGTTGCCGATCGGCGTCGTGACCGGCGTGCAGGGCATCTACGAACTCGACGTCACGGTGACCGGCTTCGAATCGCATGCGGGCACGACGCCGATGAGCGTGCGCCGTGACGCGATGGGCGTCGCGGCCGCGATGATCGCGGCGATCGTCGAGCACGGCCACGCGTTCGACGACGATGCACGCGTGACGGTCGGCCATGTCGCGTGCCAGCCGAACTCGCCGAGCACGATTCCGGGCAAGGTCCGGTTCAGCGTCGACGTGCGCCACCCGTCGCGGCCGGCGTTGCAGCAACTGGTCGCCGACATCGAGGCGATCTGCATGCAGCGCACCGCGCTGCGCGGCACCAGCGTGCAGGTGCAGACGATCGCCGAATACGAGCCGGTGGTGTTCGATGCGGAATGCGTCGAGCGCGTGCGGCAGGCAACGGCCGCCGCCGGCTATCCGTACAAGGAGATGTGCAGCGGCGCGGGGCATGACGCGGTGAACCTGTCGTACGTCGCACCTTCTGCGATGGTGTTCGTGCCGTGCAAGGCCGGCTTGAGCCACAACGAAGCGGAAGATGCCGATCCGGCGCACCTCGCGCAAGGCGCGTCGGTGCTGGCGAACCTGCTGGCCGATTGCGCGCGCTAGTCACGCGCGATGGCGGGATCCGCGACACCTCTGCAAGCGTGAAATGTCGGACAATGGCCGCTGCGCGCGCTACGCGGGCGCAGCGTTCAACCGAAGCATTCACGCTTGTGAGATCCCCATGTCGACTCCCTTTCCCCGGGAACTGCTGAAGGCCGCCGATATCGCGAAGATGGAACCGGCGCGCGCGGTGCATTCGCTGAATCCCAATGCCGTTCGTCTCAAGCGACAACTCAGCGACCTGACCGGCCTGACGCAATTCGGTGTTCATCTGCTCACGCTGATGCCCGGTCACGAATCGGCCGAGTATCACCGTCACCTGTACGAAGAAGAGTTCGTGTACGTGCTGTCCGGTACGGGCGCGGTCACGATCGGCGAGCGCACCGATCCAATCGGGCCCGGCGATTTTCTGGGCTTTCCGCGCGGCGGTGAAGCGCATACGGTGCAGAACACCGGCGATGCGCCGCTGGAGCTGCTCGTCGGCGGGCAGCGGCTCGAACACGACGTCTGCGAATACCCGCGAGTCGGCAAGCGGCTCTACATCGCGGGTGAGCTTGAAGACTATGTCGATCTGCCGAAGCAGCCTTGATCGGCAATCGTGCATTCAATGCCCCATTCCGCATAAAAACTGAATCAATTGCCTCTTGTTTAGATAAACAAAATAAAAATTCGTAAAAATACGGGGTAGAGAAAACGCGTTTATTTGGGCACGCTTGTGCCCATTGTCCGTTCTTGGGCGCCGGCATTTCGACTTGCCGGCGCATCGTTTTCCAGGTGTGCGAATACGGAAATAACTACGCGCACCCGGGATTTTCGACCGATCGGCCGGGCAAGCTGAATTCATCAAAAGCATCCTGATTAAAAACTCAGTAGTTCGAATCAACATCCTGATTCAAGAACGATACGGAGACAGGCGATGTCGAGGAACTTGGGGTGGGGAACGGCGCTGCTGGCGCTGTGTGTTGCCTTGGCTTCTTGCGGCGGCGATGGCGATTCGCCGTCGGCGGCCGCTGCAAACCTGTCGGCTGCCGCGCAATCGCAAGGCAATGAAAACGGCAACGGCGGCAACGAAAACAGCAACGAAAATGACAACAGCAACGGCAACGAAGCGGCAAAGAAAAACGCCGACATCCGCGTTGCGCAGTACGTCAATCCGCTGATCGGCACCGACTACGCGACCGACCAGCCGGCCGACCCGGTCGGCTCGGGCCTGGGTGGCGGCACGTTCCCGGGGCCGACGGTGCCCTTCGGAATGATGCAATGGAGCCCGATGACGCCGACCGCCCAATACGACAGCAGCAAGGGCGACGGCTCCGGCTTCTCCGGCGGCTACTGGTACGGCGACACGTCGATCAATGCGTTCAGCATCCTGCACCTGAGCGGCACCGGCTGCTGGGCGAACGGCGGCTACCTGAACGTGATGCCGCAGCTCGCGCCCGGCGACGCCGGCACGCCGGCCAGCTTCACTCACGCAAACGAAACCGCGCTGGCCGGCTATTACGGCGTCACGCTTGGCAACGGCATCAAGGCCGAGCTGACGACGACGGTGCGCACCGGCTTCGCGCGCTTCACGTATCCGGCACTCGCGCAGGGCCAGCAGGCGACGATCGCGATCGATCCGACCGTGCTGAACAACCGCGCGCAAGGCACGACGAGCGACACGATCAGCCAAGTCGGCGACCGCGCGTTGTCGGGCACGATCGCGGGCGGCGGGTTCTGCTGGGCCGGGCATGCGGTGCCCGTCTACTACTACGCGGAATTCAGCCAGCCGTTCGCGGCGAAGCCGACGCTGTCGAACAACAGCCCCGTGACCGTCACCTTCAATGTCGACCGCAAGCATCCCGACGTGATGATGAAGCTCGGCATCTCGTTCGTCAGCGAAGCGAACGCGAAGGCGAACCTGCGCGCGGAGAATCCGGAAACGGACGCGCAAGGCAGCCGGAACTGGCGTTTCGACAAGGTGCGCAGCGCGGCGAGCGCCGCGTGGAACGCGCGCCTGAACGCGATCCAGGTCACGGGCGGCAGCGACGCCGACAAGACGAAGTTCTACACCGCGCTGTACCACGCGTCGCTGCACCCGAACGTGTTCAACGACGTGAACGGCCAGTATCCGGATTTCTACGCGTCGAACAGTGCGTCGACCGCACCGACGAAGCAGGTCGAGAAAGGCCGCACGATGTACGCGAACTTCTCCGGCTGGGACATCGACCGTTCGTTCATCCAGTTGCAGGCGCTGCTCGATCCGGTGCGGACCAGCGACATCGTGCAGTCGCTCGTGCTCGATGCGAAAGCGTGCGGCGCGTTCCCGCGCTGGGCGTACTTCAATACCGAGACGGCCGTGATGCCGGGCGACGCGGGCTCGATC
Organism: Burkholderia sp. Ac-20392; assembly: GCF_017104585.1. NCBI lineage: Bacteria > Pseudomonadati > Pseudomonadota > Betaproteobacteria > Burkholderiales > Burkholderiaceae > Burkholderia > Burkholderia sp. Ac-20392. The sequence goes on along the minus strand of NZ_JAAGPB010000111.1, from coordinate 14,775 downwards.
ATCGTCGCGAACGCGCATGCGTTCGGCGCGACGAACTTCGACACGCAGGCCGCGCTGTCGATCATGAAGAACAGCACGGCGCCGGGCGCCGCGTGCGCCGGCACGCCGGTGATGGGCAGCCGCGCGGACTACGACCGGCTCGGTTACGTGCCGTCGTCGGGTTCGGGCGACAACCAGACCGCCTCGAACACGCTCGAATACGCGGTGCGCGATTTCGCGGTGTCGCGTTTCGCGACGGCGCTCGGCGACACGGCAACGGCCGGCACGCTGCTGAAGTCGAGCGGCAACTGGCAAAACCTGTTCGACCAGGGCGCGATCCAGCCGAAGACGTCGGCCGGTGCATGGGTCACCGACGGCACGGGCTTCATGGAAGGCAATTCCGAGCAGTACACGTGGTACGTGCCGCACGATCTCGCCGGCGTGGTTGCGCAGGCCGGCGGTGCCGCACCGGTCGTCAAGCGGCTCGATACGTTCTTCACGCACCTGAACATCGGCACCGTGCAGCCGTATTTCTACGTCGGCAACGAAGTGACGATGGCCGTGCCGTGGGTCTACGCATGGGCCGGTGCGCCGTCGCATACGCAGCGCGTGCTGCATGCGTCGCTCGCGAACGAGTTCGGCACCGGCGCGGCCGGGCTGCCGGGCAACGACGATCTCGGCGCGATCTCGGGCTGGTACGTGTGGGCCGCGCTCGGTCTCTATCCGGTGGTACCGGGCGTGAGCGGCGTCGCGGTGTCGAGCCCGCAGTTCGAGAAGATCACGGTGCGCGTCGGGCAGAAGGACGGCAGCTACCGCCTGCTGCACATCGCTGCGCCGGGCGCAGGCTCGGGCGACAGTGCGTCGTTCTATGTGAAGTCGCTGAAGCTGAACGGCGCGCCGTATTCGACCGCGTGGCTGCCGTTCGAACAGATCGCGAAGGGCGGGAAGCTGTCGTACGCGATGACGGCCGACGCGAGCGCGACGACCTGGGGCACCGACGCATCGGCGATGCCGTCGTTCCCGCAGGCGGCGAGCGCGCCGTAACGGTCGGGAAGATCAACGAGCGGTTCTGGCCAACAGGATCGACGCAGAGAGAGGGAGGGACGAACGGATGAAGCTACGTCATGTGGTGGGTATCGGGTGCCTTGCCGTGCTGTCGGGGTGCGGGGGCGATCAGTCGCCGACGGATGCGAGCGTGCTCGCGCAGCGGTCGAATGCGCAGGGCAGCCAGAACGATCAAGGCAACCAGAACGACCAGGGCGATCAGAACGATCAAGGCGAAAACGGCGGCGCGGCCAAACGGTCGGTGCTGCACAGCGTCGACCCGATGATCGGCACCGCCAATCTCGACATCAACGCGGACTGGAGCAGCGGCGTGCGCGGTCACGGCCACGTGTATCCGGGCGCTACCGTGCCGTTCGGGATGGTGCAGCTCGGGCCGGACACGACCGGCGGCGCGCACACGCTGCCTTGGAACTGGGATCGCACGTCGGGCTACCAGTACGACGATCCGCTCATCACCGGCTTCACGCATACGCACCTGTCGGGCACCGGCATCGGCTCGGGCGGCGAGGTGCGGTTCCTGCCGACGCTCGCGCCGGTCGACACTGCGACGCTGGCGAAGGTCGCCGCCGATGCGTCGATCACCTACAACGCGTCGTTCAGCCACGACGACGAAACCGCGAGCCCAGGCTACTACCGCGTGAAGATGGCGCCGGTCGGCAGCGGCAATACGCCATGGAACGTGCAGGGCGCGAAGATCCTCGCGGAGATGACGGCCACCGCGCATGCGGGCGTGCATCGCTACACGTATTTCCCGAGCGCGGCCGCGCAGAAGCGCAGCATGATCGTCAGCATCGACAACCCGATCGGCGGCTCGACCGCGAGCGGCAAGATCCAGGTCATCGACGCGCAGACGATCGCCGGCTGGGAGATCACGAACAACTGGGCGAACAACAAGCCGACGTATTTCGTCGCGCGTTTCTCGAAGCCGTTCGATACGAAGCACGTCGCGTTCAGCGCCGACGGCTTCAAGGCCTACCTGACGTTCGCCGACGGTAACGACAGCAGCGCGGTCACGGTGAAGGTCGGCATCTCGCCGTCGAGCATCGCGGATGCGCAGGCCAATCTCGCAGCGGAAGTCGGCGCGAAGTCGTTCGACCAGGTGCGTGGGGCGGCCGAGCGCGTGTGGAGCACCGCGCTCGACCGGATCCGGATCAAGGGCGGCAGCGCCGACCAGCGGACGATGTTCTACACGTCGCTGTATCGCACGATGCTCGCGCCGACCGTCTACAACAATGCGGACGGCAGCTACGTCGGCACCGATTCGACCAACGACGGCACGACGTCGCCGCCGACCACGAGCAAGCATGCGAATCCGGGCTTCGACTATTCGTCGACGTTCTCGCTGTGGGACACCTTCCGCGCCGAGTCGCCGTTGATGACGCTGGTGCAGCCCGAACGCGTCGACGGCTGGGTGAAGTCGCTGCTCACGCAGTTCAGGCAGAACGGCAAGGGCGAGCTGCCGGTGTGGCCGCTCGCGCAGACGGAAACCTTCACGATGGCCGGCCATCCGTCGATCCCGCTGATCGCGGATGCGTACCTGAAGCACCTGACGAGCGCGGGCATCGATGACATCTGGACCGCGTTGACGACCACGCAGAGCGCGAGCGCGCACGGCTTCGACCAGTATCGTCAGAGCGGCTACGTGTACGCGGGCGACAACGCCTCGGTGTCGACGACCCAGGACTATGCGTTCGACGACTGGGCGACGGCCGCGGTCGGCAAGGCGGCGGGCAAGAGCACGGCCGACTACCGGCCCTACCTGCAACGCAGCCAGAACTACCGGAACGTGTTCAACCCGGTGCCGAACAACGGCTGGAAATTCTCGCAGCCGAAGGATTCGCAGGGCAACTGGGTGGCGGGCTTCGACCCGACGGCGGCGGAGAAGACGGATTTCTCCGAGTCGAATTCGTGGGTCGATACGTGGAACATCTTCCACGACTTCCCGGGCCTCGTTGCGTTGCTTGGCGGCAAGAGCCAGTTCATCGCGCAGCTCGATCGCACGTTCGATCCGGCCAACCCGCTGACCTTCCTCTACAACCAGGGCTTTCCGGACCTGACCGGCCGCAGCGGCCAGTTCTTCGCGGGCAACGAGCCGGCGAACCACCTGCCGTACCTGTACGACGTCGCGGGCATGCCGTCGAAGACGCAGGATCGCGTGCGCACGGTGATGGACGACATGTACTCGCTGACGCTGACGGCCGGCGATCGCGCGCTCTTGAGCGGCGACAGCCTGAAGGCCGCGCTTGCCGACCCGCGCCGCGTGCGCGACTCGGCGATTCCCGGCAACGACGATTGCGGGCAGCTGTCCGCGTGGTACGTGCTGTCCGCGCTCGGCATCTATTCGCTGAATCCGGTGGGCGGCGTGTTCTACCTCGGCACGCCGCTGTTCGAGGAAGCGACGATCGACATCCCGGTCGCATCGGGAGGCGGAGACAGCAAGGGCCTGAAGTTCGGCGCGACGCGGCGTTTCAAGGTGACCGCGCATACGGCCGGCGGCGGCGCGCCGTCATCGGTGAATCGCTACGTCCAGTCGGTGCGCCTGAACGGCACGCCGCTGCATCGGCCGTACATCACGTACGACGAGATGAAGGCGGGCGGCACGCTCGACTTCGTGATGGGGGCGACGCCGAACGACGCATGGGTCAGCACCTGGAACGGGCAGGATCCCAACAGCGCGTTCGCACCGTCGCTGGCGTTGGCAGGCAAGTAATCGGCAAACGGCCCGCTTCGATGCGGGCCGTGTTCCTTCATCCGGCAGTACGGGTCTCGACCGCGAGGCCGGCCGCTTTCCATTCCGGAAATCCGTCTTCCAGCCGCGTGGCCTTGAAGCCGCGCGCGCGCAATGCGGCGACGGCTTCGACCGCAAACACGCAGTACGGGCCGCGGCAGTAGGCGACGATCTCCGTCCCGGCCGGCAACTCGCTCACGCGCGCATCGAGCTCGGACAGCGGGATGTTCAGCGCGCCCGGCAGGTGCCCTTCGGCGAATTCGTCCTGCGGCCGCACGTCCAGCAGCGTGACGAGGCCGTCCGCGAGCCGGGCGGTCAGTTCGTCGCGCGATACGGGCTCCAGCGCATCGCGCGCGTGGAAGTAGTCGCCCATCACCTTGTTGACTTCGGCGACGTTGCGCTCGCCCACGCGGCCGAGCGCCTTCATCAGCACGACGACCTCGCTGTCGCCGGCGAGGCGGTACACGATGTGCTTGCCGCGCCGCTCGGTATCGACGAGGCGCGCGCGCCGCAGGATCTGCAGGTGCCGCGACGTGTTCGCGAACGTCATCCCCGACAGCGCCGTCAGTTCCTCGACCGACCGCTCGCGCTGGGCGAGGTGCTCCAGCAATTCGAGCCGGTTTGGATGGCCGAGCGCCTGCGCGACCTCGGCGAGGCTCGCATAAATCGCTTGCTTGGGTCCCGTGCTTGACACGTGGCCTCTCCTCGATCAATCATTCATCAAATTGATTGAATGTTACCGCATTCGCGGGACGGAGGCAATTCGATGATCGTCAGACCCTTCCTGCATCCCGATACGGGAGGCATTTCATACCTGTTCGGCTGCGGCGGCAAGGCGACCGGCGCGGTGGTCGATCCGGTCGCCGATCCGGCCGACTACCTGCGCGCGGCCGAGGCCGTCGGCATGAAGATCGCGTACGTGATCGATACCCACGTGCATGCGGATCATCGGTCGACCGGCCGGGCGCTGGCCGATGCGGCCGGCGCGGCGTACGTGCTGTTCGCGCGGGCCGACGTCGTCGTGCCGTTTACCGGCGTTGTCGAAGGCGACCAACTCGTGCTCGGCAACGTCGTCGTCGACGTGCTGCATACGCCGGGCCACACGCCCGAGCACATCAGCCTGCTGGTGACGGACCGCACGCGCGCCGACGAACCGTGGTTCGTGCTGACCGGCCACACGCTGATGATCGGCGACGTCGGCCGCACCGAGCTGGCCGTCAGCGCCGAAACGGGCGCGCGCGACCTGTTCCGCAGCGTCCGACGGCTCGCCGCGCTGCCCGATCACGTCGAGGTGCTGCCCGGCGCGTTCTCGGGCTCCGTGTGCGGCCGCGGGCTCAGTGGCAAGCCTGCGTCGACGATCGGTTTCGAGCGGCGCTACAACGCGGCGTTGCGCATCGACGACGAAGACGCATTCGTCCGCTTCATGCTGACCGATGTGCCGCCCGCACCGCCGGCCGCCGCGCGATTGCGCGCGGTCAACGCGGGGCGCGACGCGGCAGGGGGCTGATGCGATGGCCAACGTAACGATGGCGCGCGGCGGGCGCGCAGTGGCGCTCGGCCTGCGCGAGAACTGGCGGCAATTCGCGTTGCTCGTGCTGGTCAACGCGTTCGTCGGCGGGATGGTCGGCATCGAGCGCACCGTCGTGCCGCTGATCGGTTCGGAGCAGTTCCACCTCGAGTCGACCGCGCTGATCACGTCGTTCATCGTCAGCTTCGGGCTGGTCAAGGCGTTCGCGAACCTCGTGTCGGGTCAGCTCGCCGATACGTGGGGCCGCAAGCGCGTGCTGATCGCCGGCTGGCTGCTCGGCCTGCCGGTGCCGTTCATGATCATCGCGGCGCCGAACTGGGAATGGGTGATCGCCGCGAACGTGCTGCTCGGGCTGAGCCAGGGGTTCGCGTGGTCGATGACGGTGATCATGAAGGTGGACCTCGTCGGCCCGAAAAGCCGTGGTCTCACGGTCGGCCTGAACGAATTCGCCGGCTATTTCGCGGTGGGTGCGACCGCGTTCGCGACCGGCTATCTCGCGAGCCGCTACGGGCTGCGGCCGACGCCGATCTATCTCGGCGTGTTCTACGCGATCGCGGGCCTGCTGCTGTCGATCCTCGTCGTGCGCGACACGCGCGAGCATGTGCGGCTGGAAAGCGGCCAGCCGGCCGGCGCGTCCGCGCTGTCGTTCCGCGAAGTCTTCATGCTGACGTCGTTCCGCAACCGCAACCTGTTCGCGGCGTCGCAGGCCGGCATGATCAACAACCTCAACGACGGGATGAGCTGGGGCATCTTCCCGCTGTTCTTCACGACGCTCGGGCTCGGCATCGAGCGGATCGGCATCCTGAAGGCCGTCTATCCGGTCGTATGGGGCAGTTGCCAGATCGTCACCGGGCCGCTGAGCGACCGGTGGGGGCGCAAGGGGCTGATCGTCGCCGGGATGTGGGTGCAGGCGGCCGGGCTCGCGCTGACCGCGCTGACGGGGCAGTTCCGCTGGTGGCTCGTTGCGAGCGTATTGCTCGGGCTCGGCACGGCGATGGTCTATCCGAGCCTGATCGCGGCCGTGTCCGATGCATCCGAGCCCGGCTGGCGCGCGCGCTCGCTGAGCGTGTACCGGTTCTGGCGCGATCTCGGCTATGCGATCGGCGCGCTGTCGGCCGGCCTGATGGCCGACCGCTTCGGCTTCGCCGCCGCGATCCTCGTGGTGGCCGCCGTGACGTTCGCGTCGGGGGGCGTCGTCGCGATTATGATGCGGGAACGCCACTGACTGGGTTCCCCGATATGGACGCGCCGCTCCCGCCGATCTCTGTTCCGATTTCCGAAACGGAACCTGAAACCGAAACCGTCGCCGAGCCGCGCGCGTCGCGGCTGCATCGGCCGGTTGCGCTCGTCACCGGATCGACGTCGGGGATCGGCGCGGCGATCGCGCGCCGCCTGGCGGCGGACGGCTATGCGGTGATCCTGCATTCGCGCAGCTCGGCCGACGTGGGGCGCGCGATGGCGCGCGAACTCGGCGCGGCCTATGTGCAGGCCGATCTCGCGGACGATGCCGAACGCGTGCGGCTGATCCGCGAAGCCGTTGCCGTGCACGGGCGGCTCGACGTGCTCGTCAACAATGCGGGCGTCAGCCGCGTGATTCCGCACGACGACCTCGGTGCGGCGACCCCCGACGTGTGGCGCGAGATGTACGAGATCAACGTGATCGCGCCGTTCCGGCTCGTCGCCGAAGCGGAAGCCGCGCTGCGCGAGGCGGCGTCGCACGGGCGGGCCGGGTGCGTGGTGAACGTCAGTTCGCATGCGGGCGTGCGGCCGAAAGGCGCGTCGATTCCGTATGCGGCGGCGAAGGCGGCGCTCAATCACACGACACGGCTGCTCGCGAAAACGCTCGCGCCGGCGATTCGCGTCAATGCGGTGGCGCCGGGGCTCGTCGATACGCCGCTCACGGCCGACTGGACGGACGCGCAGCAGCTCTGGCGCGAGCGCGCGCCGATGCGCCGCGCGGCGACGCCGGACGACATCGCGCAGACGGTCGCGATGCTCGTCGCGTCCGACTACGTGACGGGCGAGATCGTGATGCTCGACGGGGGAATGAATCTGACTTGAAGCGGTGAAGCGGTGAAGCGGTGAAGCGGTGAAGCGGTGAAGCGGTGAAGCGGTAAAGCGGTAAAGCGGTAAAGCGGCCGCGCACCCGCGCGCACGCATCACGCGCGCGATTGCCGCGGCCGCTTGCTTGCCGAACGACGCGATCAGCCGAGGCGCGACCGCAGTTGCGCGAGCGCCTGATCGTGCGTGCGCTCGAACTTCAGCGGCGTGACGGCGACATACCCTTCACCCAGGGCGACCGTTTCCGAATCCGCATCGTCGTCGCGCGGCGCGCGGGCGAGCTTTAGCCAGTGATACTCGATGTCGCGCGGGTCGCGCCCCGACACGATCTCGACACCCTGCAGCGTACCGGCGCCCTGGTTCGTCACCTTGAGGCCACGCACGTCCTGCGCGGGCCGCGGCGGGAAATTCACGTTCAGGCACGCGTCGCTGTCCCAGCCGGCCGCGACGAGCCGGCGAATCACGTCCGGCGCAAGCGCGAGCGCCGTGTCCCACGGCACTGCGTTGCGATCGGTGAACGCCTGGCTCAGCGCGATGGCCGGCACGCCGACCAGCATGCTCGTCATCGCGGCGCCGACCGTGCCGGAAAACACCGTTTCGGTACCGAGGTTCCCGCCGCGATTCACGCCGGACAGCACGATGTCGGGCCGTGCATCCTTCATCAGGTGGCTGATCGCGATCGCGACGCAATCGCCGGGCGTGCCGCGCACCGCGAAACGGCGTTCGCCCTTGCGATGCACGCGCAGCGGTTCGTGCAGGCTCAGTGAGTGCGACGTGCCGCTCTGGTCCTCCGCCGGTGCGACGATCCACACTTCACGCGCCAGTTGCGTGGCGACCTGTTCGAGCACGTCAAGGCCGGGGGCGTCGATTCCGTCGTCGTTGGTGAGCAGGACACGATCGAACAGCGGGCGGGTTTCTTGCATCGGGACGATCCTCGCGGAGAAGGGGGAAGGAGAGGGAGGTGCAGCGTGGCGCAAGCCACAAGGCTAGCATTCCCGCGTGAGAATCGTCGTGTCGCGCGGTGGGCGCAGGTGTGAAAACGGGCGCATCGCGCGCCCGTTGGTCGGTGTTCGTGCCGCGCCGTGCACGGCGGGTCGGAACCGCTCAGCCGAGCAGATGCCGCAGCAGGCCGGCCGACACGACGCCGACGATGACGGTCGGCAGGATCGACAGGCGCGTCGCCGCGATCAGCGTAATGGCCAGCGCAAGCAGGTCGGCCGGGCGCGTCGATACGAAGGCCGGCGCGATCACCGAGATCAGCACGCAGCCGGGCACGTTCTCCATCACCGACGCCATCCGCGGGCTCAGCGTGCGGTTGCGCAGCAGCACGTAGCCGAGGATGCGCGACAGATAGGTGGTCGACGCCATCAGCACGATCGTCGCGACCGTGCTGAAATCCGGGAAATCAGGCATCGCGCGGCTCCCACAGCAGCGCGGCGATCAGCCCCGCGCAGGCGCCGGCCGCGACGTACCACGCGCCGGGCACGGCCAGGTGCGTGGCCGCGGCGACGACGAGGCTCACGAACCACGGGCGGCTCGCGCGCATCCCTTTCCACATCCCGCGCAGCAGCACCAGAAACACGGCCGTGAATGCCATGTCGAAGCCATATTGCTCGACGTTGCCGATCGTCGGGCCGACTGCCGCGCCGAGCGTGGTCATCGAGATCCACGTCAGGTAGAGCCCCACGCAGATGCCCGCGTAATAGGGCACGCTGATGTGCGTGGCCGAGCGGGCCCTTGCATCGGCGAGCGACATCGCCCAGCTTTCGTCGCACATGAAGAACAGTGCGAACAACGCGCGGCGGCGCGGCAGGCGGCGGATATACGGCTCGAATGCGGCGCCCATCAGGATGTGGCGCGAATTCACGAGGAACGACATCGCGACGATCAGCGCGATGTGCGGCGGCGAAGTCCACAGATGGATCGCCGCGAATTCGGAGCCGCCGCCGAAGTTCATGCCGGTCATCATCGGCACTTCGAACAGGCTCAGCCCTTTCTGCGCGGCCTGCGCGCCCAGCACGAGCGCGAACGGCACGAAACCCAGCATGACGGGCAGCGCCGCGCGCAAACCGCGACCCATCTCGGCGACATAGGCGGGCTTGTCGCGAAGCCCTGACGACGTTGAAACGCTACTGCTCATTACTCCTCCTTCGGGGGAGGAATTGTCTGCTTTTTTGACTCGAATCGGGTTGCGTTGTGGCCAGATTTTTCTCAGAATTTGGCATTGAACGCGTGATATGAAAATTTTTTGGAATCGGATGCCAAATGAAACTTGACGCCATCGACCGACGGATCCTGAGCGCGCTCCAGCGCGACGGCCGCATGCAGAACGTGGAGCTCGCACACGAGGTCGGGCTGTCGCCGTCGCCGTGCCTGCGGCGCGTGCGGCTTCTCGAGGAAGCCGGAGTGATCGAGAAATACGTGGCCGTGCTGAATCCCGCGAAAGTCGGCAAGGGGCTGACGATCTTCACGCGCGTGTGGCTGAAGGGGCAGGACGCGGAATCGGTGAACCGCTTCGCCGAGGCCGTCCAGCAGATGCCGGAAGTCGTCGAATGCCACCTGATGGCGGGCGATTGCGATTTTCTGCTGCGCGTCGTCGCGGCCGACATCGACGACTATCGGCGCTTCCAGATGGAAACCCTCACGCGCATTCCGGGCGTGCTGAGCGTGAAGACCGACATTCCGATGCAGAAGGTCAAGCTCACGTCGGCGCTGCCGACCTAGCGCGACGCGCGTCCGCGGCTACGCGACGACGACGGGTCGACGAGCGGTCACGGCTCGGTGACAATCGTCCGATAGACTGACGAATCACGCCGCGTTGAACCTGTCGCTTGTGTCGTCACGCGACGTTCGATGCGCAAGCAACTAACGGTCAATGTCGACGCGATCGGGCAGGCGGCGCTGCGCGCCGGGTCGCGTGCAGATGCAGATGCGTTTCCTCTTGTCGGGCCATTCATGCAGCCAATCAACACTCCGTGGAATTCGCTGGAAATCGTCAAGCTCGTGCTGGGCGTGCTGACGCCGTTGTCGGTCGCGTGTCTCGGCTGGCTCGTCGCGCGCCGGCTGAAGCGGCTCGAACTCGTGCAGTGGACCAACCAGCGATTGATCGAGAAGCGGCTCGCGCTGTACGACGCGGTCGCGCCGCAGCTCAATGCGTTGCTGTGCTTCTACACGTGGATCGGCTACTGGAAGGACATCTCGCCGGACGACGTGATCCGCGCGAAGCGCGACCTCGACCGCACGTTCCATATCTACCGCTACCTGTTCGACGACGACGTGTACGACGCGTATCACACGTACATCCATGCGCTGTTCGACATGCATACGGGCCCGGGGCGCGATGCGCGGATCCGCTCGCTGATCCAGGCGCCCGACGGCGACCGCAGCGTGCACGGCTCGTATGAATGGAAACCGGTGTGGTCCGATCGCTTCGCGACCGCGAATGTCGTGCCGAAGGACGACGTGCTGCGGCACTACACGGAGTTGATGGAGCGGCTGCGCGTGGCGCTGGGCGCGACACGCTGAAGGCTTCGGCACCTGCGCACCGCTTCACGCCGGTATCGAAATCCGTCACCGGGCGGCGCGAATACCCGCCCTCGCACATGAAGCGGATGCGGAGCCAGGCTGCTGCTGACATGCTCGCGCCATCTCCACTCGCGCGAGGTCCGTATGGTTGTCGATACCGGCTGCCGGCCGCTCATGATCCGTTCGCCCGAAGCGGGCCGGCAGCGTCTCTTCTCCGTTGGTTCTTCCCATCCGCATGACGTGCCGTTGCCGATCGACCCGGAGGTCGGCGACATCGTCTTCATCCGCGTGACCGTTCGGCCGTTTCTCGAAGTCGCGAGCGCGACGCGCTCGTGGACGAATCACGTCGGGATCGTGATCGGCGAGCGCGGCGGTGAGCCGCTGATCGCGGAGAGCACGTTTCCGCTGTCGCGCGTCACGACGATGTCGCGGTTTCTTGCGCGCTCCGATCGCGGCGCGTGCGTGATCGCGCGGTTGAAGCAACCGCTCGATGCCGAGCAGCGACGCCGGCTCGTGGCGGCTGCGATGCGCCGGATCGGCGTGGTCTACGACACGGGGTTCAATCTCGCGTCGCGCCGGCAGTTCTGCTCGCGGTTCGTGCGCGAGGTCGTGCGCGATGCGACACGGATCATGCTCGGCGACGTCGAGACTTTCGACATGCTGCTGCGCCGGAATCCCGACCATCCGCTCGGCTTCTGGAAGATCTGGTACTTCGGCCGGATTCCGTGGCGCCGCCGCACGGTGACGCCGGCGAGCTTGCTGGGGAGCGGGGCGTTGCGGGTGGTGGCGGATACGCGCGCTGGTGACGCAGGATGACGGAGTGGGAATCGGTGATGCCCCTGCCTGCCGACGTGGTGGAATGTAGCGCTTCGATACGTCGGCTTGCGGGCGGTTCAGGCGAACGAAATCACGAGCCTTTTGCCGCAAGCCGCCGCGTACTTGCGCAGCGTATCGATGGACGGGGAATGCTGGCCGGTTGCGAGCGCACGCTCAAGCCGCGTTATAGCCGGTGCCTTCGTGCCCATACGCTCCGCCACATCGGCTTGAGACAGGCCGGCCTCTCGTCGGGCCGCCAGCATTGCGTCGAGCAGTGCGAATTCCTCGCGGTTCAGTCGTTCGAATTCAGCGCGCACCTCGGGATCGGTCAATGCACGCTCGCGCAGTTCCTTATACGTTGCCATCTCGAACCTCCTTCAATCGACGGCGCGCAATTTCCAGTTCCTTCTGTGGCGTCTTTTGTGTTTTCTTCACAAAGCAATGAAGCATGACGATACGCCTCTCGACGATCGCACAATAAAACACTCGGGCGATACCTTCCGCGCCCTTCAATCGCATTTCGTACAGTCCGTTTCCCATCGATTGCGTGTGGGGTTCGCCCAGGTTCGGGCCGTACTGTTCCATGCGATCAACGAGCGCATAGAACCGGGCGATGAGTGTCTTGGGTAACGCTGTCACGCCCTCCTCGACACGCTCATTGAAGAACCGTATTTCGTACGCGTTGTTCAGCACAGTAACAAATATGTTATGTCGATGCAAGAACTGTGGCCAGCCGCGACTGTGGATGCAGGCGGCTGGTCAGACGTGCAGCAGGGTTGAAGTCGCCGTTACGTAAGCTGGGGGCTTCGGCGAGGCTGTATGCGCCCGACTGTTCTCAGGCAATCCGGAGGCGGCAAGGTGCGCAATTCGTTGCCGGCGCGTGCTACGCGCGATGGAAGCGTTGTGGTGTTAGCTCCGCCCCGCCACCGCCAACCGCGCCGCCAGCCCCACGAACACCGACCCGAGCAGATACTGCGGCACCTTCGACGGGCGGCGGCGCGCGCCGATCCGCTGGCTCAGCCGGCTCGCGGACAGGATGACCGCGCCGTTCACGACGAGGCCGATCAGGTTCAGCACCGTCGCGAGCACGAGAATCTGCACGGCGATCGAACCGTGTTCGGGCCGCACGAACTGCGGAAACAGTGCGAGCACGAACAGCGCCATCTTCGGGTTCAGGAGGTTCGTCGTCAGCCCCTGGCGGAAGATCGCCGCGGTCGAGTGGCGACGCTGCGACGCGACGGGCGACAGCGCGGTCGCATCCGAACGGAACGTCTTCCACGCGAGATACAGCAGATAGGCCGCGCCCGCGAAGCGCACGACGTCATAGGCGAGCGGCGCCGCGACGAACAGTTGCGACAACCCGAGCGCGGCCGCCAGCGCGTGGCAGTAGGTGCCGGCCTGGATGCCCGCGAGTGTCGCGAAGCCTGCACGGCGGCCCTGGCTCACGCTGCGGGACGCGATCAGCAGCATGTCGGGGCCCGGCGTGGCGGTCAGCGCGAGACACGCGCCGGAGAACAGCGCGAGTGTGGAGAGGTCGATCATGGGAGTCCCTTTCGTGGATGCAGCGTAAAAGGGAGGTCAGTTTAGGAGGGCGCGCGAGGCCGGTCAATCGAACGAACGGACGATGGCCCGGCGGAAGGGCGAGGCCGATCATCAGCACACGTGCGCTGCTTGCGACACGTCGCCAATGCCCGACACCGCTTCGACGGCACGCGCCAAAACAACGCCTTGCGTGAACGATCGTCGCACCGCTCAACGCTTGCGGCAGGCCACCTGATAATCGATCACGGTGTTCTCCGACGGCTTGTCTGGCTCGCCGCCGACCGTCGTCACGCCGAGCACGCCGGCCGCGCTCCGGTAGCGCAGCGCGCAATAGCCCATTCCTGTGCCTGAACACGCTTCGGCTTCGATGATGCCGTGCTTCGCGAGCGTCGCCGCGCCGTCCATCGCATCGGGTTTCTCGCGCGGGCGCAGTGGTTGCCAGCCTTTCGCGATCAGGATCCGGCGCGCGACGTCGAGCGGCTTGCCGTACACGTTGGGCACGACCGCGCGCCCCTGGCAGTAGGTGCTTTCAGCCGCGACGCGCGTCAGGCGCAGGCCGCCGTTCTCTTCGTGCAGCTCGCCGACGGGCGGTGCCGGGCCATCGCCGCCCCAGATCAGCAGCGCGCCGCTTTCCAGCCGATCGGCCGTGCCGAGCTGCCAGCCGGCCTTGCGCGCCGTGTAGCCGAGCGCGACGAGCGTCGTGCCGTCGAACACGCCGATGTTGCCGTTGCGCGCGAAACAGATCGCACTCGTGCCGGCGCTGAATCCGCTCGCGAACGTGACGACCGTGTAGCGGCCGAGCGGTGCTTCCGACGTCACGATCCAGTCGCGCTTGGCGACTTCACGGCCGGCCGCGGTGGTCGTCTTTGCGCGATATTGCGTGCAGAACGAGTCGAGCGAGCCGTTCTCCGGCGAGTGCGGCAGCACGCCGAGCGGCACCAGCGACGCACCGGCGATATCGGAGGCCGTCCGCAGTGGATCGGCCGATGCCGTGCCACCGAGTACGGCACACGCAACGGCCGCGATCGAAACGATCGAAGCCGGACGGCGGGCAAACGGCAAGGCAACGAAACGGGACACGCTGGCGGTCTCCGAGGAAAGGGGGACGGGCGCGATGACCGCGGGTTTTCTCGTGCGTGTCACGGCCGCGCGCCTGCGTGTCACTGGCGACTCAGCCCTTCGCGACGACGTCGATCCGCAGCGCTTCGCCGCCTGCGACGATCGCCAGCAGGCGATCGACGTTCGGATGCGCGCCCGGGCGGTTGCGTGCGTCGGCCGTATGTTCGGCGAACACCGCGAGGCCGTGCTCGGCGGCTTTCGCGTCGAGCGTGCCGAATGCCTGCTTCAGGTAGTGGTACACCGCGAGCGAGCCTTGCTTGCCCGGCTGGTTTTCGATGGTCGCGACCACGTCGCCGTTCGCGCCGACGAGATCGATGCGCTCGACGCCGTCGATGGCCGGCAGTTGCGCGAGGTTGTCCTTGAATACTTGGGTCGGTTGAATCACTGAAAACACTCCGTCGGTTCGGTCAGA
>NZ_JAAGPB010000110.1:0-233 GCF_017104585.1 Burkholderia sp. Ac-20392 | reverse complement strand
AAAAAAAAAAAAAAACATGAACCATCTAGTGCTCCTATTTTCTATTTTCTCCTTTTCACCTATGTACTTCTTATCTCACTCTTTTCGTGTTCTTCATCACTGTGACGCCCTTACCTTCTACTTTTCCCTGCTCTCTATTGCATTGTGTCTTCTCAGTGCTCCCCCTCCTCTACGCCCCCTTGCTTGTATTTTCCTTGCCCTCATCAGTTCTACCGCACTCTCTCAACCTAACT
>NZ_JAAGPB010001100.1:0-840 GCF_017104585.1 Burkholderia sp. Ac-20392 | reverse complement strand
CCCGCGTACGCCGCAGCCATCCGTGCGACGTCGCTCCCTCGACAGGACCCCCCATCCGTGAACCGCTCCGAACTGCTCGCGCGCGACGGCTGCCTGACCGTGATCCGGCCGCCCGCGCCGCCCGTCAAGCCGGCGCCCGGCCAGCCGGGCAGCCTGTCGTCCTACGTACCGGCGCTGCCGGAAGTGTTCGTCGCGATTCTCGACGACGGCCGCATCCTCGCGTTCAACGGCCACGTCGATCTCGGCACCGGCATCCGCACGTCGCTCGCGCAGATCGTCGCCGAGGAACTCGACGTGCCGGCCGCGCGCGTGACGATGGTGCTCGGCGACACGGCCGCGACACCGAACCAGGGCCCGACCATCGCGAGCGCGACGATCCAGATTTCCGCGACGCCGCTGCGCTGCGCGGCCGCTCAGGCGCGTCATACGCTGCTGGCGCTCGCCGCCGAACGGTTCGGTGTCGACGCGGCGCAACTGCACATCGACGATGCGACGATCTCGGCGAACGGGCAAACCGCTACGTTCGCCTCGCTCGTCGCCGCGCACCGGATCGCGCTGACACTCGACCTGAACACCCGCACGAAGGATCCCGCCCAATACCGGATCGTCGGCCGGTCGTCGCCGCGCGTCGACCTGCCCGCGAAGGCAACCGGCCAGCTCACGTTCGTGCACGACATGCGCGTGCCGGGCATGCTGCACGGTCGTGTCGTGCGGCCGCCGTATGCGGGCCACGACAGCGGTTCGTTCGTCGGCACCTCGCTCGTCGACGTCGACCGCGCGTCGGTGGCCGACGTGCCGGGGCTCGTGGCCGTCGTTGCGATCGGCGATTTCGTCGGCGTA
>NZ_JAAGPB010001099.1:0-661 GCF_017104585.1 Burkholderia sp. Ac-20392 | reverse complement strand
GGCGAACGCGGTTGCCCGATGCCCAGCGGCAGCGCGCAGACGTCGCAGCGCAGCCGCGCTTCATTCCAGTACGCGGCGTCGCAAGCACCACACATCACGGCGTGTGACAAATTGCCGCACAGTGCGCAGCGATTCGGCAGCGCGAGCGCGACGACGCGCGCTCCCAGCGCGCGAACCTGCGACAAAGCGACGCGCATCGTGCGTCCGGCGGAACTGCGGATCATCGCAACACTCCTGGCACCCCGCCTCAATGAAGCCTGCGGGGCGAGCGAGTATACTTCGGGCTCTTCGCCAGTGTGCCCGACATGTCCCCAGCTTCGACTTCAACCGGCCGTCCGGCCAATGACGCAAGGCGCCTGCGGCGGATCTTCGACCGCCGTGCTGCCACGTTCGACGCGGTCGCGTTCCTGCCGCGCGAGATCGCGCAGCGCATGAACGAGCGTCTCGAATACATCAAGGTGAGCCCCACAGCCGTGCTGGACGCGGGCTGCGGCCCGGGCGACGACCTGCCGGCGCTGCGCGCGCGCTTTCCGGAGGCGCCGGTGTTCGGTGTCGACCTGTCCGGTGCGATGCTCGCGCGAGCAGGGCAGCGCGAGGTCGAGCAGACGAGCTGGCGCCGCTGGCTGCCGGCCTCGCTCGGCCGCGCACTGGGCCAGCGCGA
>NZ_JAAGPB010001098.1:0-765 GCF_017104585.1 Burkholderia sp. Ac-20392 | reverse complement strand
TGACGCGTCGTTCGCGGCGAGCCGGATGTTCGCTTCGAGCGTGTCGTTGAACAGGTAGGTATCCTGCGCAACCAGCGCGATGTGCTGCCGCAAGTCGTCGAGCCGCAAGTCGCGCAGGTCGACGCCGCCGAGCGTCACACGGCCCTGCTGCGGATCCCAGAAGCGCAGCAGCAGGCTCGCGACCGTCGACTTGCCGGCACCCGACGCACCGACCAGCGCGACCGTGCTGCCGCGCGGCACCTCGAAGCTCACGCGGTCGATCGCGGGCACGCTGCGGCCCGGGTACGTGAACGACGTGGCCTCGAAACGCACGGCCGGATCGGCAGGCATCGCGTGCGCGCCGTCCGTCACCGGCACCGGCTCCTTCTCCAGTGCGCGCAAGCGGCGGGTCGATGCGATGGTGTCGGCGAGCTGGCGCGCGACCTGGCCGATTTCGGCCACCGGCATGAAGGCGGCTACCGCCACCAGCACCAGCAGCGGCAACGACTCGCGCGGAAACCAGCCGCGTGCACACAGCAGCGCGCCGAGCGCCGCGACGACCAGCCCGCCGAGCCCGCTCGCGATTTCCAGCGCGGCGCTCTGCGACGACAGGTCGTCGAGCAGCTTCGCGCGCTGCTTGCGGTACGCATCGACTTCGGCCACGAACGCTTCACGCCGGCGCGCGACGGCCTGAAACGCGGTCAGCTCCGCGAGCCCCTGGATCGTTTCGGTCAGGTGCGCGCCGAGCTGGCCGAGCGCTTCGCGCGCGCCGGTGCCGAGCCGGTA
>NZ_JAAGPB010001097.1:0-644 GCF_017104585.1 Burkholderia sp. Ac-20392 | reverse complement strand
GCCCGCTGATCGACGCGTCGCGCGACACGCTCGCCGACATCGAGACGCGCCTCGAGCTCGAATTCGAGCAGAAGCCCGGCATCCTGCACGTCGTGCGCGACCCGCGCGACTGGGACGCGATGCAGCCCGCGCTCGACCTGCTGCGCACGCTCGACCAGCCGTACCGCCTGCTCTCCGCCGACGAATGCGCGGTGCTCGAGCCGTCGGTGCCGGCCGAGCCCGGCTTCGCCGGCGGCGTGCTGCTCGAGACCGAACGCACCGGCAATTGCCCGCTGTTCGCGAAACTGGTCAAGCAGACGCTCGACGAGCACGGCGTGCAGTTCCGCTTCGGCGCGGAAGTCGCCGCGATCCGCGTCGACACCGGCCGCGCCGCGGTCGAGCTCGTCCCGCCCGGCGACCGGCGCGCGTCGAACGCTCGCGAGGTCGACGTGATTTCCGCCGATGCAATCGTGGTCGCCGCCGGCGCCGGCAGCCTGCCGCTGCTCGACCGGCTCGGCTGGCGCCTGCCGCTGCACCCAGTGCGCGTCCATACGCTCACCGCGCCGGTCGCCTACGAAGAACACGCGCCGCACCTGAACGTCATCGATTCGATCAAGCGGATCTCGATCACGCGCACCCACCAGCGGCTGCGCGTCGGCGGCGGA
>NZ_JAAGPB010001096.1:0-976 GCF_017104585.1 Burkholderia sp. Ac-20392 | reverse complement strand
AATCTGCTGATTCTGTGTTTTCAGATACGTCGACACGCCCATGATCGTGCCGGTCGTTCCCATCGACGACACGAAGTGCGTGATGCGCCCTTCGGTATCGCGCCAGATTTCCGGGCCCGTGCCTTCGACGTGCGCCGCCGGATTGTCCGGGTTCGCGAACTGGTCGAGGATGATGCCCTTGCCTTCGCGCTGCATCTGCTCGGCGAGATCGCGCGCGTATTCCATGCCGCCCGTGACCGGCGTCAGAATGATCTGCGCGCCATACGCGGCCATGCTCTGACGGCGCTCGACCGACAGGTCCTCCGGCATGATCAGCACCATCTTGTAGCCGCGGATCGCCGCGGCCATCGCCAGCGCAATGCCGGTGTTGCCGCTCGTCGATTCGATCAGCGTGTCGCCCGGCTTGATGCGGCGGCGCGCTTCCGCCTTCTTGATCATCGACAACGCCGGACGGTCCTTCACCGATCCAGCCGGATTGTTGCCCTCGAGCTTGGCGAGAATCACGTTGTTGCGGCTGCGGATCTCGTCGTCGGGGAGCCGGACCAGTTGCACGAGCGGCGTGTTGCCGATCGTGTCTTCAATCGTTTTGTATGCCATATCGGGTTCTGAAGCGAGCGATGCGCGAAAGTTTGTATTCAGTCCGTTGATTTTAAACCACCCTCTGCGACGCTGCCGTGCGCCCCTTCTCCCCGCATGGATGCCCGACCCGGCAAGGCCCAAAGACCGCGGCCGGGGAGCCGCGGGAGCCCGTCATGGAAATGACAGCTGAAGGCGTGTCCATTTACGCCACTCACGCCACTCGCGATGGAGCAACGACAGCAGAACAAACTGAAAGCGGCCGCGGACCGCGCGTGCGCACGAAGCAGGCGAGCCGGATGCCCGCGGTGGTACGAAACCACACGAAACTGCACGAGCTTGCACACACGCGGACCGCGCGATGACTACTTCACCGCCACGGCAGTGCCGTATTTAGCAG
>NZ_JAAGPB010001095.1:0-976 GCF_017104585.1 Burkholderia sp. Ac-20392 | reverse complement strand
ACAACGAACTCTACCCTCTTACCCCACACGCCGCTCTTCCGCCCTCCCGAACCGGCCGGCCGGGAACGCGCGCGTTGCGCCGCCCCGGCCGGCCCAGCCAGACCGAAACATGTTCAACGTCGTCCTCGTCGCCCCCGAAATTCCGCCGAACACCGGCAACGTGATCCGCCTGTGCGCCAACACGGGCGCCCGCCTGCACCTGATCGAGCCGCTCGGCTTCCCGCTCGACGACGCGCGGATGCGCCGCGCGGGCCTCGACTATCACGAGTATGCGCAGATGCGCGTGCACCGCGACTGGGACGCGTTCGTCGCGGCGGAAACGCCCGACCCCACGCGGATGTTCGCGTTCACGACGCGCGGCTCGGGCCGCTTCCACGATCATGCGTTCCTGCCCGGCGACTGGTTCGTGTTCGGCTCGGAAACGCGCGGCCTGCCCGCCGAGCTGCTCGAGCGCTTCCCGAACGAACAGCGCGTGCGCCTGCCGATGCGGCCGGACAACCGCAGCCTGAACCTGTCGAACACGGTCGCGGTGGTCGTGTTCGAGGCGTGGCGCCAGGCCGGCTTCGAAGGCGGCGCATGACGCTTGCGCGGCGCATCCCGCGCCGCGTGACGCGTCACGTCCGCGCGAGCCGCGCGCGATAGAGGTCGTAGATGTCGGGAGAAAAGCACGCGAACACCACGCGCGCGAGGTTCGGCGCTTGCGGCAGCATTTCGGCGACGGTGCCCACCGCGATCTCGACGGCTTCTTCAGCCGGATAGCGATAGATGCCGCAACTGATCGCCGGGAACGCGATCGACGTCGCCGCGACCTCCTCGGCCAGCTCGATCGCGCGCCGGTAGCACGACGCCAGCAGGTCGGCTTCGCCGCTCCCGCCGCCGTGCCACACCGGCCCGACCGCATGGATCACGTAGCGCGCCGGCAGCCCGTGGCCGCGCGTGAGCTTGGCGTCGCCCGTCTCGCAGCCGCCGAGCGTAC
>NZ_JAAGPB010001094.1:0-926 GCF_017104585.1 Burkholderia sp. Ac-20392 | reverse complement strand
CGCTGTTCAACCTCGAGCGCCGCCAGGGCCGCCTGCGCGCGTGGCTGCAGCGCCGCGTGACGCGTGTGCGTGCGGTCGGCGGCAAGGGCGGGGTGAGGATCGTCGTCGCGAGCACGATCGCCGGTGCGATCGCGGCGATCATCGCGGTGAAGCTGATCGGACCGCCGGGCTTCCTGCGTCCGCTGATCTACGTCGGGTTGCCGCTGGTCGCGATGCGCGCCAGCTACCGTGCGCTGGTGGAGCGCTTCCGGATCCGCTTTCTCGAAGCGTTCCCCGACGCGATCGACGTGATCGTGCGGGCCGTGCGCGCGGGCATTCCGGTCACGCAGGCGATCAGCATGGTCGGCGACGGCGCGGCCGAGCCGGTGCGCGCGACGTTCCGCTCGATGGGCGACAGCCTGCGCGTCGGCGCGGATCTCAAGGACGTGCTGACGCAGGCGGCGGACCGGCTGATGATCGCGGACTTCTCGTTCTTCACCGTCTACCTGCTGCTGCAGCGCGAGACGGGCGGCAGCCTCGGCGAAACGCTCGACGAGCTGTCGAGCATCATTCGCACGCGTCGCGACATCCGCCTCAAGACCCGCGCGCTGACCGCCGAAGGGCGCATCACGACGAACATCATTTCGGCGGTGCCGTTCGTGATGATCGGCGCGTTGTTCCTCGTGAACCGCGACTACGTGATGCTGCTGTTCACGACGCACCCGGGGAACACGATGCTGACGATCGCGGCCGGGTTGCTGACGGTCGGCCTGCTGGTGATCCGCAAGATCTCTAAACTGGATACCGCGCGATGACGATGTCGATACTGGCCGCCCGTGGCCTCGAATTGCTGTTGTTGCTCGGCTGCGTCGCGGTGGCGCTCGCCACGCCCGGCGGCGGCACGCGCCAGCGGATCGCCATGCGCGTGCGGCAGGCTGCCGGGCAGC
>NZ_JAAGPB010001093.1:0-984 GCF_017104585.1 Burkholderia sp. Ac-20392 | reverse complement strand
GCCGACCTGGTCGTGGTTCTGCAGGAATGCGACGAACGCGGTCGGCGGCAGGTGCGCGCTCGGTTCGCCGCGCGCGGCGCCGTCGTGCAGCGGCGACGGTTCGCCCTGGTACGCGAAGCCTTCGCCGAGCGTACGCGCGAGATGGCGCAACGGCGCGTCGGCGTACGCGCGGTAGTAGCCGTCGCGCTCGCCGGTCAGCAGCACGTGCGCGCTGTTGTGGAGGTCGTCGTTCCATTGTGCGTCGAAGCCGTCGGGCCCGAGCAGGCTCGCCGCATTGCGCTCGTTCTCGAGCACGAGGTGCACATGGCGCGTGTCGCCCGCGTACGCGCGCACGCGGCGCGCGAGTTCGCGCAGCCACGCGTCGTCGTCGATCGCGTGCGCGGCATCGATGCGCAGCCCGTCGAAACGGAATTCGTCGAGCCAGTACAGCGCGTTCTCGATGAAGAACGCGCTGGTCTGTTCGCGCGAAAAGTCGATGGCCGGCCCCCACGCGGTCTGCCGGTCGGTGCGGAAGAACGCGGGCGCGTAGCGCGGCAGCAGGTTGCCTTCCGGGCCGAAGTGGTTGTAGACGACGTCGAGGAACACCTGCAACTCGAGCCCGTGCGCGGCATCGACGAGCGCCTTCAGTTCCTCGGGCCGCCCGTACGATGCATCGGGCGCGAACGGCAGCACGCCGTCGTAGCCCCAGTTGCGCATGCCGGGGAACGCGTTGACGGGCATCAGCTCGACGGCGGTCACGCCGAGCGCGGCGATTTCCGGCAGGCGCCGCTCGACGCTCGCGTGGCCGCCGCATGCGCCGATGTGCAGCTCGTACAGCACCGTTTCATGCCACGGGCGGCCGCGCCACGCGTCGTGGCGCCAGCGGTACGCAGCCGGATCGACGACCTGGCTCGGGCCTTCCACGCCGCCGGGCTGGAAGCGCGACGCGGGATCGGGCCGCGCTAGGGCCTCACCGCGCGCGTAGCGACCACGCAGTGCGTGGCC
>NZ_JAAGPB010001092.1:0-819 GCF_017104585.1 Burkholderia sp. Ac-20392 | reverse complement strand
CTGCAGCGCGACGCCGACGCGCATTTCCGGTCGTACGCCGGCTGCCACCAGATGGCGCGCCAGCCGCGCCGCGCGCGCATCGACTTCACCGCGCGTCAGCGCGCGATCGATATCGGCGACGCCGCGTGCGTCGGGCCGTGCCTGTGCATGCGCGGCGATGCGGGCATGAACGGGCACGAACGGTACGGATTCGGTTGCGCCCGCCGGCGCGTTCCACGCGAAAAGCTGCTCGCGCTCGGCGGCGGGCAGCCAGTCGAGATCGCCGACCGGCATGTCGGGGCGCGCGAGCGCATCGGCCAGCAGCGTGACGAAGCGCGCGGCCAGCCGTGAAATCGCGTCTGCTTCGAACAGGTCGAGCGCATAGATGAATGCGGCGTCGAACGTGCCGTCCGGCGTCGCTTCGACCGAAAGCGTCAGGTCGAATTTCGCGGATGGCGTGCCCGACGGCAACAATGCGGCCGACGCCGCGCCGAGCGCCGGCAGCGCGCGGCGCTCGCCGTACGCGGCCATCACCTGGAACAGCGGATGGTGGCTTGCACTGCGCGGCACGCCGAGCGCGTCGACCACCTGCTCGAACGGCACGTCCTGGTGCATCTGCGCGTCGACGAGCGCACGCTGCGTGCGCGCGACCAGCGACGAGAAATCGCCGTGCGCGGGCACATCGACATCGATCGCCAGCGTGTTGACGAAGAAACCGATCAGGCCCGCGACTTCCGCACGTTCGCGGTTCGCGGCCGGCACGCCGACGCAGATGCGCGCGTCGCCGGTCGAGCGCGCCAGCAGCGCATCGAGCGCGGCGAGCAGCACCGCGAACGGCGT
>NZ_JAAGPB010001091.1:0-1000 GCF_017104585.1 Burkholderia sp. Ac-20392 | reverse complement strand
TCGCGGTGGGCGCGTTTCGCGCCGACGTCGCGCGCGGCGGCGCGACGCAGGCCGTGCAGGCGTTCGTCGACGAGATGCGCGCGACGAGCGCCGAGTTCGACGCGCTGTGGCGCGACCACGATATCCGCTCGCACGAGGAAGGGACCAAGGAGCTCCACCATCCTGTCGTCGGGCGAATCGCGCTCGAATACTCGGCGTTCGCGGTGAGCGGCCGGCCCGACCAGACGCTCGTGATCTTTACGCCGGAAACGGCGACCGATCGCGCGCTCGTCCGGACGCTGGTGGCCGCGCGCAAGCAAGCGCTGGCCGAGCAGATGCCTGTCACTTGACGGCGCGTGTTTCGCCTGACTCGTCAGTCAAAAGCGCCGTCGCACCGTATCGCCCGCCTTCGCCAGCCGCGCCCATCCGGCCCCATCGCTCCGCGCAAACCCATCGCATTCCACACTGATTCCCAGTCGAATATTTAATTTTCACCTGGCGTAGCGCGCGCTTACCCTTTCGGCATCGCATCACAGGGCCACCGGCCCCCTCCCTGGAGCATCCCGATGTCCGACCCCGGCACCGCGCAAGCCGTCCACCGCCCGCATACGGCTTCCGTGTCCCATGGCGCGCTCGCGCTGCTGGTGCTGGCCGGCCTCAACCTGCGACCGTTCCTGACCGCATTCGGCCCCGTGCTCGACGTCGTGCGCGCCGACACGGGCCTCGGCTTTCGTGCGGCCGCGCTGCTGACCACGCTGCCGTTCGTGCTGATGGGTGTCGTCGCCGGGGTCGGAGTCGGGCTCGCGCGGCGCTTTGGCGAACAGCGCGCATTGACCGTCGCGCTGGCGCTGATCGCGGCCGGCTGCACGGCGCGCCTGTGGACAGGCGGCAGCGCCGGCCTGATCGCGACCGCGATCGTCGCGGGCGCCGGCTTCGCCGTTATCCAGGCGCTCGTGCCCGGCCTCGCGCAACGCTGGTCCGTCGACCGGCTGGCGCCCGTGATGGGCCTCTATTCGGCCGC
>NZ_JAAGPB010000010.1:0-63901 GCF_017104585.1 Burkholderia sp. Ac-20392 | reverse complement strand
CCCGGCCCAGGCGCCGCGCCGGATCCTGCTCGGCGAGAGCCGGCTGCTGTCGGCGGTCGCGCTGCTCGACGGCGCGCAGCCGCTTGCGCGCATCGTCGGCTGGCAGGGCGACCTGCCGCTGATGGACCCGCAGACCTACGATGCGTACGCCCAGGCGTTTCCGCAAATCCGCCGCATCCCGCTGATCGGCCAGGCAACCGAGGACAGCATCAGCGCCGAGAAGGCGCTGAGCCTGAAGCCCGATCTCGCGATCTTCAGCCTCGGCGGGCACGGGCCGAGCCGCTACAACGCGCTCGTGAAGCAGCTCGAGGCGACCGGTACAACGGTCGTGTTCGTCGATTTCCGGCTGCATCCGCTGCAGAACACGCTGCCGAGCATCGCGCTGCTCGGCGCGGTCATGCACCGCACCGGGCAAGCGAATGCGTATGCAACGTTCTATCGTGCGCATCTCGCGCGGATCGAGGCGGTCGTGAGCCGGATTCCCGACGCGCAGCGGCCGAAGGTGTTCGTCGACCTGCTCGCGGGCGTGTGGGATGCCGGCTGCTGCCACACGGCCGGCAACGGCAATTTCGGCGAATTCGTGACGGCCGCGGGCGGCCGCAACATCGCGACAGGGCTGCTGCCCGGCGTGCTCGGCGACATCAGCATGGAGCAGGCGATCGCCGCGCGGCCCGACGTGTACATCGCGACCGGCAGCCGCACGAAGCCGGGGCTCGCGTCGTTGCGGGTCGGCGCGCGGACGAGTGCGCACGATGCGGCGGCGAGCCTCGCGCAGCTTGCCGCGCGACCGGGCTTCGATGCGATCAAGGCGATCCACGATGGCCGAGTGCACGGCATTTCGCACAACTACTACGACTCGCCGTACAACATCCTCGCGATCGAAGCGTTCGCGAAGTGGTTCTATCCGCAGCAGTTCAAGGATCTCGACGTGCATGCGACGCAGGCCGAACTGCATCGCCGCTTCCTCGCGATCGCGCCACAGGGCGCCGAGTGGGTCGACGCGCCGCTGCCGGCCGCCACGTCGCAGGCGGCACGATGAGCGACGCCGTGCTTCAGGATCTCGCACCTGGCCGTATCCGGGCCGCGAGCCTGCGCGACTACCGCCGCCTCACACGGCGGCGCGCGGCCGCGCTCGTCGTCGTTGCATTGCTGATCGTCGTGTCGGTGCTGTTCGACCTGTCGTCCGGGCCGTCCGGGATGCCGGTTGCAACGCTGTTGCGCACGCTCGTCGAACGCACGGGCGCCGATCCGGCCGCACGCGTGATCGTGTGGCAGATCCGCCTGCCGTACGCGGCGATGGCCGTGCTCGTCGGCGCGGCGCTGGGGCTGTCCGGCGCGGAAATGCAGACGATCCTCGCCAATCCGCTCGCCAGCCCGTACACGCTTGGCGTATCGGCGGCCGCCGCGTTCGGCGCGTCGCTCGCGATCGTGCTCGACGTAACGATTCCCGGCGTCGCGCAAACCTGGGTCGTGTCGGCGAATGCGTTCGTCTTCGCGTTCCTGTCCGCGCTGCTGCTCGACGCGGTCGCGCGCTGGCGCGGGATGAACACCACCGGCGTCGTGCTGATGGGCATCGCGCTGGTGTTCGCGTTTCATGCGCTCGTGTCGCTGATGCAGTTCATCGCGTCGGCCGACGCGCTGCAGGGGCTCGTGTTCTGGACGCTCGGTTCGCTCGCGCGCGCCGACTGGCCGAAGCTCGCGGTGCTCGGCGCGGCACTTGCGATCGCGTTGCCGCTGTCGATGCGTCACGCGTGGACGCTGACTGCGCTGCGGCTCGGCGAGGATCGCGCGGCGAGCTTCGGCGTCGACGTGAAGCGCGTGCGGCTCGCGACGCTGCTGCGGGTGTCGGTGCTGTCGGCGCTCGCGGTGTCGTTCGTCGGCACGATCGGCTTCGTCGGACTGATCGCGCCGCATCTCGCGCGCACGCTGTTCGGCGAGGACCACCGTTTCTATCTGCCCGGCAGCCTGCTGCTCGGCGCGCTGATGCTGTCGCTCGCGTCGATCGCATCGAAGCTGATCGTGCCGGGCGTGCTGATCCCGGTCGGGATCGTCACCGCGCTGGTCGGCATTCCGCTGTTCCTCGGCATCGTCGTGCGGTCGCAGGGAGGGCAAGCATGAGCGGGCTGACGATCGGAGGGTTGACCGTGCGTTACGGGCGACGCGACGTGCTTACCTCGCTGAGCGCGGGGCCGTTGCCGCGCGGCCGGATCACCGCGCTGCTCGGCCCGAACGGCAGCGGCAAGTCGACGCTGCTGCGCACGCTGGCGGGGCTGACGCGCGCTGCATCGGGATCGCTCGCGCTCGACGGTGCGCCGCCGTTCGTCCCGGGGCTGCACGATGCGCGTTCGCATGGCGTCGTGTACCTGCCGCAGACGTTGCCGGCCGGCGTGCGCCTGCAGGTGCTGGAATCGGTCGTCGTCGCGCGCCGCGCGACACAGCAGGGCTTCATGCCGGCCGGTCGCGGCGGGAGCGAGGAGGGTGACGACACGGTCGCACTCGCGTTGCTCGCCCGGCTCGGCATCGACGGGCTCGCGCTGCGTACGCTCGACGAACTATCCGGCGGCCAGCGTCAGCTCGTCGGCCTCGCGCAGGCACTCGCCCGCGATCCGCAGGTGCTGCTGCTCGACGAGCCGTTGTCGGCACTCGATCTGAATCACCAGCACCAGGTGATGGCCGCACTGCGCGACATCACGCGCGAACGGCAGCTCGTGACGGTCGTCGTGCTGCACGACATCAGTGCCGCGCTGCGCGGTTGCGACGGCGCGATGCTGCTGCACCGCGGCCGCATCGTGCGCTTCGGTCCGCCGGAAGACGTCGTGACGCCGGCCAGCCTCGCCGAGGTGTTCGGCGTCGCCGCGCGCATCGAGCGCTGCTCGCGCGGCCAGCTCCTGGTGCTGATCGACGGGCTCGCCGCCCACGACCCGGTTGCCGCCCCGTCGCGCTAGCCGTCCTCTTCATTACTCTCATCACCGGAAGGTTTCATGTCGTCGTCTCATCAACGAGCCGGCCGATCGCCGTCGGCCGTGCTGTCGAACCTGTTGGGCGCCACGCTCGGGCTGGCCATGCTGTCGGCCGCGCATGCACAGTCGGGCGTGTCGGCCGCCGCGCCGGATGCTTCGTCGTCGCCGGGCGCGACGCTGCCTGCGATCGACATCAACGCGCATTCGTCGCCGTACCGCACCGAATTCCTGCAATCGGACCAGTTCACCGCACCGCTGCTTGACGTCGCGCAGAGCGTCGCCGTCATCCCGAAGAAGGTGCTCGACGAGCAGCAGGCGCAGAGCCTGCAGGACATCCTGAAGAACGTGCCCGGCATCACGTTCACGTCGGGCGAGGGCAACCTCGGCTGGGGCGACATGTTCACGATCCGCGGGTTTTCCGGGGAGCAGAGCATTACCGTCGACGGCATTCGCGACGCGGGCCTCGCCGGGCGCACGGATACGTTCAACGTCGAGCGCGTCGAGGTGTTCAAGGGCACCGGCACGATCGAGTCCGGCGTCGCCGCGCCGGGCGGCAGCGTGAACCTCGTCAGCAAGGAGGCGCATGCCGGCGACGCCTATCACCTGTCGACGACGCTCGGCACCGCCAGCTACCGGCGCGTGACGGCCGACCTCAACAAGCAGTTGACGCCGACGTCGGCGTTCCGGCTGAACCTGATGCGCCACTACAACGCGGTCGACGGCCGCGCGGTGACCGACTACGATCGCTGGGGCGTGGCCGGTTCGCTCGCGCTCGGCCTCGGCACGCCGACGCGCGTGACGATCGACTATCTGCACCAGAACGACGTGAACACGCCCGACACGGGCGTGCCGATCGAACGCGGCACCGGCGGCGCGCGTATGCCGGGCGTGCCGCGCAACGGCTGGTACGGCGACCCGAACCTGTTCACCGATCGCGAGGTGACGGATCGCGCGACGGTCAAGGTCGAGCACGACTTCAACGACAACCTGCGGATATCCAACATCAGCCGCTTCGAGCAGACCGACCGCATCACCGTGCTGTCGCCCGCGCGCTTCAACTCGACCGGCGGCACGTCGTACGGCTACACGGGCACGGGGCCGCTCGTCACGAGCAGCGCGGGGCTTGCGTCGTACAGCGGCTATGCGCCGACCGCGAACGCATCGCCGCTGGCGGTGCTGCGCGGCAGCAACTACGGCACCTCGAAGCGCTACGACATCGTTGCGAACGAAACCAACCTGAACCTGTCGTTCGACACCGGCGGCCTGCATCACGACGTCGTTGCGGGTGCGGAGGTGTATCACGAGCGCTACGGCGATCTCGCGCGCACGATTCTCGCGCCGTCGGTGAATCCGGTGATGAACCTGACGAACGCTTACGGCACGAACATGGTCGGCGTGCCGACGCTCGAAGGCGGCGCGGGCGACTATGCGTCGCTGACCGATGCGGGCGTGTACCTGCGCGACACCGTGACCGTCACGCCGAAGTGGATCGTCGAAGGCGCGGTGCGCTATGACCGCTTCTCGCTGAAGCAGGTCAACGGCGCGGCGAACGCGCACACCGTCGCACGCAGCAACGACGGCGCGTTGAGCGGCCGCATCGGCATCACGTACAAGCCGGTGCCGTTCGGCAGCCTGTATGCGACCTACAGCCGCGCCGCACAGCCGTCGGCGGTTGGCGCGACGACCAACAACGTGATCTACGGCAACACGTCGAGCCAGGATCTGCAGGCGGCCGTCGCGCAAACCTGGGAACTCGGCTCGAAATGGGACCTGTTCGATCACCGGCTGTCGGTGACGGGCGCGCTGTTTCGCACCGAGCTGTCCGATTCGTGGGACTACGGCGACGGCACGACGACCGTCGTGCGTGCGCTGCCGCCGCGCCGGGTCGACGGCCTCGAGCTCGGCGTGTCGGGCAACCTGACTGACCGATGGTCCGCATTCGCGGGATTTGCCGCGATGCGCGGACGCATCACGAAGGGCGCGAATGCCGGGCTGCGACCCGCCAACGTGCCCAACGCGACGTTCAACCTGTGGACGACGTATGCCGTCACGCCGAAGCTGTCGGTCAGCTACGGCGCGCAGTACGTCGGCACGCGGCGCTATACCGACAATCGCTACGTCGGCGGCCAGAGCAACAACAGCAGCACCGTGAACGGCGCGAGCGGCAAGCATCCCGTGTACGTCGCGGACGGCGAAAAGGCGCCGTCGTTCTGGCTGCACTCGATCGCCGCGCGCTACGAAGTCGACAAGCATCTGACGCTCGGCCTGAACGTGCAGAACCTGTTCAACACGTTCTATTACTCGGCGATCGGCGCGTCGCTCGACGGCTTCCAGTTGTACGGCGTGCCGGGAGCCGGGCGCACCGTCATGGCGACCGCCGACGTCCGGTTCTGACGCGCGCGCGCGCCATCGCATCCGCTTCGAAGGAGAGCACACGATGATGATCGAGATTCCGGGCGTGTTCAGCCCGGCAGAGGCGGCCCAGCTCGTCGAGCGGCTGCGGGCAGCGCAGTGGATCGACGGCCGCTCGACGGCCGGCGCGCAATCGCGGCGCGTGAAGGAGAACCGGCAGCTCGACGGCGACGATCCGCTCGCGCGCGAGATCGGCGACGAGATCATTCGCCGTCTCGCGCAGAACGCGGTGTTCATGTCGGCGGCGCTGCCCAAGCGCATCTATCCGCCGCTGTTCAACCGTTATGCGGGCGGCGAGTCGTTCGGCTATCACGTCGACAACGCGGTGCGCGGCATCCGTGCGTCACGCGAGCGCGTCCGGACCGATTTGTCGGCGACGCTGTTCCTGAACGATCCGGCGAGTTACGATGGCGGTGAACTCGTCGTGCGCGACACGTATGGCGAGCATCGCGCGAAGCTCGCCGCCGGCAGCATGATCCTGTATCCGGGATCGAGCGTGCACAAGGTCGAGCCCGTGACGCGCGGCGAGCGGCTGGCTTCGTTTTTCTGGGTGGAGAGCCTGGTGCGCGAGGATGCGCAGCGGAGTCTGCTGCTGGACATGGATGTCGCGATCCAGCGGTTGACGCAGCAGGACGCGGACGGGGAGTCGTTGTTGCAGCTCACGGGCGCGTATCACAACCTGTTGAGGATGTGGGCGGATGCTTGACGGGGATTGCGGGATGAAATCCTTGAATGAACGCCACCGGAGTGAGACGGGAATCCGCCTGGAGCAGTAACAAGGGTGTAGAAGCAGAGAGCGGTAAGTCGTGAACCTGGACGAACGCTGCGTGCACTGAACTCGAAGCGTTGCCTCTTGTCCATCATGAGTTGCTGGTTGCTGGTTGCTGGTTGCTGGTTGCTGGTTGCTGGTTGCTGGTTGCTGGTTGCCGTGCCAGTCCGTCCATCGCTACCTTGAGGCGTTGGAGCTGGCGGGCCGGCAGGGCGCTGACCGTTGCGGCACATGTGACGCAGCGATTCGATGGCGGGGATTCGCGTCGCGCGCAGCGTCATCGCAGCGACATTTTTCTCGCGTAAATCTATGGCACTTCGCCAGTCGGCGGGGTACCGTTTTCTCAAGGAATACCGACCATGGCGGCAAAACGTCTTCGCATCAACATGATTACCCGTCGCCAATCGACGTTCGACGGCCGGCATCTCGACACCGAGGCGGCACGTCGCCTCGGCGCTCACGCACAGGACGCGATTCCCGCCCATCTGAAAGGCACGCAGGGCGCTGAGGCCGAATGGATGCCGCGCGTGAAGGTCAGCGAGCGGTAACCCGGTTACGCCGAACGAGCCGTTGCGCGACAGCGCCGATCTCGCCGTCCGGCGGCTCTCCCGATTTTGATCCAGGTGAAACGCGCCCGCCGGACGGCGAGCGCAGGAGCACGAACGTTGCGGCACGTGTATCGCGCCACGTCGTCAGTCCTGCTCCGGACGGCGCGGCCCGGTGTTCTGCGGCCCCCGGCGCCGTCTCGCGGTGCGGCCGAGCGTGTCGGCCGCCGACGATACAGCGTCTTCAAGGGACGCCGAACCCGCATTGACCACGGCGCCAGAAGTGCACCCGGCCGGATCGTATTGAACGCCAATACGCTGACATACCGGCGCGGGCCGTAGCCGGTCACGCATGTCAGCCGCCCAAGAAACCTCGATGCGCCGGCAAGCAACGTCCGTCTCACGCCCTTGACACTATGAGATCGCGGCTGCGGTCGCCATCGCCAGCCTGAGCTGGCCGATTCGTCAAGTCACCGGCGGCGCGTGCCCGTGATCCCCGAACCCCCGGGCGTCATCGTATTCCCGCGAAATATCCTTGTTCGTATAGTCCCCGAGCTTCGATGCGGCGACCACGCTCAGCACCGCACACACCAGCACGTACGCCGCGATCGCATACCCCGAGTGGTAGTAGGCAAACAGCGCCGTTGCGATCAGCGGTGCCGGGCCACCGGCAATGACCGACGCGAGCTGATAACCCATCGACGCGCCGCTATACCGCAACCGCCCGGTGAACGACTCGGCAATCAATGCCGCCTGCGGCCCATACATCATTGAATGCGGGACCAGCGACAACACGATCGCCGCGAAGATCCATACCGGATTCCGGCTATCGACCATCGCGAAGTAGACGAATCCGAACACGCCGACGGCAGCCGCGCCGATCATGTACATCCGCCGCCGCCCGATCAGGTCCGACACGTGACCGAACAGCGGAATGGTGAAGAACTCGACCACGGATGCGACCAGCACGGCCGTCAGCAGCAGTTCGCGCGTGACGCCCAGCGCGGTGATCCCGTAAGTGAACACGAACGCCGTATAGATATAGAACGGCGCCTGTTCGGCCATCCGCGCGAACGCCGACAGCACGATATCCCTCGGCTGCTTGCGCAGCACTTCGAGCATCGGCGTCTTCTCGATGCGACGCTCGGCCAGCAGCTTCGCGAAGATCGGCGTCTCGAGAATATTCAGGCGGATATAGAGCCCGATCGCGACCAGCACGATGCTGAGGAAAAACGGCACGCGCCAGCCCCACGTCAGGAAAGCGCTGCCGGAAAACCAGCTCATGGCCAGCACGGCAAGGTTGGCGAGGAACAGTCCCGCTGGCACGCCGAACTGCGGCCACGACGCGACGAAGCCGCGATGCGCATTGGTGCGCGCCCATTCCATCGACATCAGGACCGAGCCGCCCCATTCACCGCCCACGCCGACGCCCTGGATGAAGCGCAAAACCGTGAGGATGACGGCGCCCCAGATGCCGATCGCGGCGTAGGTCGGAACGAAGGCCACCGCGAACGTGGCGAGCCCCATCAGCAAAAGGGTCACGATCAGTGTGGCCTTGCGTCCGATGCGGTCACCGTAATGGCCGAAGATCGCTGCGCCGACCGGCCGCGCGACAAAGCCGACGGCGTAGATCAGGAACGCCTGCAGCGTACCGACGAGTGGGTGGGATTGCGGGAAATACAGCTTTGCGAAGACCAGGCCGGTGACCGTGCTGTAGAGGAAGAAGTCATACCATTCGATCGTGGTGCCAATCGTGCTGGCGATGACGGCGCGGCGTAACTGGCGCCGGGCTTCCTCGTCGGAGAGGGGCGTGGCCGCGGATTGCATGGCAGCCATTTTGATATCTCCCGAAAAAGGGCGATAGAGAAATCAACCATACGCCCTGCGACAGGTTCCGGCAAGCGGCCAGCTACGAATGGCTCCCTCGGCGCCCAGGCCTTTCGTTCAGCCATCCTTAAATATCATAATATGATGCTTAACTATCCTTCACCGCGGCAACGATGAGGTTGGCGTGATGTTCGAACGGGACACACGCAGATGCGCCGAACAGTGGATATCGCGGAAAATTCGACGACCGCACCTGACGCCGTTACGGCCCGCGCTGCGCGACCGTCAGCGCACGACGTCGAACCGGCCGATCTGCATGCGCGACACGCGCGAGGGTGACAGCCGCAGATATTCAGGCAATCGTCGCTAGCGTGCGTGAAGCCATCGCAGTGCTGGAAAAGCAAGTCGAAAAACAAGGGCAAGCGGCTACGCGCTACGAGGTGAGTAGCGGTGGACCCACCAGGAGGGACAGCTTTTATGCGTCTTTCAGCCAGGGCATTTCCACGGGCGACACGACCAGTTGCCGGAATTCGCGCTTCAGATCGAAGATGAACCCGACCAGGATCATCGAGTCGGCGTAAGGAATCGGAAAGACATGCGGATTTTCCGGCGTACGCAGCGGGCGCTCGGGGCTGTCCGCCGTCGCCGCGGCGTTCTCGCGAACGCTTTCCAGCTCGTCGGCCATGGCTACGCCGCTGAGTTTCAGCACACGGCTGCGCAGGTCGCTGAAGGGCTCGATGCGCGGAGCGTCTTCGTGGTATTCGGGCACTTCGTAAACGAACCAGGACATTTTCGTCTCCTGTGAGAGGGGGCGCTATTCTAACGCTGCGCGAGGATCCACCGAAAATCGGCCATGTCGTGCGATGGCCGCGGTCGCTGCGAGGCAGGCAGCATGTGCCGTCAGGTCGTCACCGACGCACGTGGCAGCCCACCGCAACCTGTATAGAATGGCGCGGAATGTCCGCCGTCGCGGATCGACGGCACCTCCCCACGCACCGGCATGCGACTGATCGTCCCCTTGCGTTTTTCCCTCTGGAAACGGGCAGCCGTGCTGTTTGCCGCCGACGCGTTGCTGATGACCGTCGCGCTATGGATCACCGGCCGTATCGACAATGTCGGCACGATCGAGCTGCAGACCGGCAATTTCGCGCTGTTCGTCGCGCGTCTGCTCGCGATGCTGTTGTACGCATCGCTCGTGTGGGTGTGGATCATGCGACCCGCCCGCCACAATCTCGAGTACTTCCCAAGCGTCGACCATCGCGACCGCGTGCTGGGCGCGTGGTTCGTCCTGCTCCTGTGCGGCACGCTGTTCGCGCTGACGCTGCTTTGCTTCGACACGTCAACCGTCAATCGCATGAAGGAGCGCTCGAGCCAGACGCGCAGCGTGCTGGCGCGCGAGTTCGACTGGCAGGCGGAAAGCGGCGGAGGGAAGGGCATTCCGCGACACCGCTATACCGCGACCGGTCTCCTGTTTCCGGACGCTGCAAACCGGGGCATCGAGCGCGTGCGTCGCCCCGGCGGCCGGTTCGACGGCGGCACGACCTGTTTCGTCGAACACGTCGGCTGGCTCGGTTATGGCTGGATCAGCGGCGTGCAACCTTGCGATCGCCCGGTCGAACACATCCGGCTAGCCCGCTTGAACGACGTCGAGTTCGATCGCGGCGAGAAACGCGGATCGCAATGCGTCGATGATCCGGCGGCGCCGGCAAGCGAACCGACGCACGATCCGTCTCAATGCCCGCCCGTCGTCGACGAGGGCGGACAGTGGCGCGTGACGGCCGGCGAATCGGTCGTTCTGCCGCTGCCTTCTGATTACTGGATTGCCCCGAGGGTCGTGTCGGTGTCACCCGACGGAAACCGGATCCTGGTCGGCGATGTCGAACTTCCGAGCCAGCTTTTTCTATGGACGCGCCGGTCGGGAACGTGGGTCGCATTGCAGCTACCGGAGGCCCGCCGGCCGGCGCCATCGGATACCTACATGCTCACCGACGACGCGCGAACGATTCTGGATTGCCCACGCGGTTCGGCCGGTGACTGCGCGCGATGGGTCATCGCGCAGCGGGACAGTCAGTGACGCCGGCGACCGAACGGCCTTGTTTCAACGTTTACCCCTCCCGCCCGGATGACGTCTGCGGGAGGTATTTCAACCGCCTGTCAATGTCGTGGTCGATCGATGCGGCAGCGATGATTTGCCGCCGCCAACGTCATGACAAATCCGCTTAGCCCAGCGTGAATTTCAACGTGCCCAGGCTGCCGACTTCGACCACGCCATCGCTATTGACGAAGGAACGCGTACCTTCGGCAACGATGGTGTTGTTGGTCAAATAGGCGCCGTTCCAGCTATCGACAATGTTGTAGGGACGTTGGTCGGGGCGCTGGCTGCCGCCGAAGCTGATGTTGAAGGGCGCGACGCCGTCCTTGCCTTGGGCCTTGCTGTACACCCAGCCATAGTGTCCGACGTTGCCTTCGGAAGTGAACGCACCGATCGGGCTATAGTTGGTGGTATAGACGCCAGCGATCACGCCATTGGATGGATCGGCGGACGTGATTTTGAATGTGAAATTCTTGTCCGACGAGGTATAGGTGCCGGTGAGAGGTACGTTTGCCATGGCGATCTCCATTTTTTATGGATTTGAAGGATGCAGTCGAGCGCGTCGGTCGCGCACCTGCCAAAGCAATATAGGCGTCGAATACCGTGGATACACCCTGTAAAGCTTGACAGGGGTGAAAATCAAAGACGCATATTTTCTGGGTAAATATCCATACGGGTGAATGCCGGTAGCATTTGCAGCGCTTCACGGCGCCACAGGCGTTGCATACAGCTGTATAAAAGTCCGCGAAATTTCATATTCTCAATCGTGCCTTCCGTGTCATTTCGAGAGCCGGGAGGTCTTTGTTTGCTGCGATTGCGGGGAGGTTTGGGGGCGGTATGCCGTCGAGAGCGGCTTCTGATAGCCCCCTGTCCGTGAACGCATCCAGGGACGGCATATCGTCCAGCGAATTCTGCTTGCCGACCCCAATTGCTCGCGCGACGCCAATACATCTACGAAATTTTATGATTTCGCAAAGCTTATAAAATTTCTCGTCTTTAAGTTTTCACGAATAATTAGAAGATTTTTAAAATTAATTAAATTCTTCATTCGAATTCTGAACATTTGGCGCCGATGGATTGACATTGATTCAATCCGAAACGTTTACATATGGTAAATGTCATGCCGGATTCAGATATCCACTTTCCAGCTATTTCAAAATGTCCGAGTTTAAGGTTGATTTTGCTACTTCTGTTTCCGCGTTTTGACCGTTAGGCAGTGTCGAAGGTCGGTACTTGAACGGGCAGGGTGCTCGTGGTTGGTTCCCCCGCTTTTGCAGACCGACGGCCAGGTTTGTCTGCCGGCTTTGCGGTTTGCCGACGTCGCGCCAGATCCAGGATCACATGCTCGACATCGGCCTGCGTGATCTCGCGTTGCTTCTTCTTGCCCGGCTCGGCCTCGTTTCGACTGGTTCGCGTCGAGTCACCTCGATGCGTTCGAGACGGGGCTTTGCGTATTCGACTGTCATCGCGCTGCGCCTGAAGGGCTTGCGCGACCTGCAGCACATGACTCAAGCGCTTGTGCTCAACAATGGCACCTTGAGGCCTCGACGTAGCTGACGGTCGATTCGGTCTACATGAAGTGCAGCAGCATCGATCGGCTCGTCGCGTCCTCCACATAAACCGGCAGCGTACGGGCCGGCGCCCGTTCCTCGAACCACCGATGGTCGCTGCCGTCGATCTGGGGATGGAAATCCAAGGGCCTCCGATGTTGTGCTGCACAATATATTCCGGTATCATTCTTGCCCCCCACAAGCTGCGCATGCGGATTTCGGGCGAGGCGTCCCGGCCTCGACTATCTGTGCGTATCACGATTCCGTTCGCATCCCGGCAGGCAACCTATTCTGGCGTCATGCTCGCGACGATCGTCGGCTCATCTGCTGAGGAGCATGTATTGGCAATTTCTGATCGGAACGATTCCACATCCCTGGAAATCACGGCCACGGCAAAAGCCGGCCGCCGTGCAACGAAGGGAAAGGCCCAGACCCTGACACCGACGGACATCGCGTCGTTGGCGCGCCAGAATGAGGAGCGCCAGCGCCAGATGCGCGCGTTGATCGCGCTCGGTCGCGAGCGCGGCTATCTCACCCACGCGGACATCAACGATCACCTGCCCGACAACTTCGCCCAAACGGCGGCGATGGACACCATCGTCAGCACGTTCAGCGACATGGGCGTGGCGGTGTACGAACAAGCGCCGGACGCCGAAGCGCTCCTGCTCACCGAAGCTGCGCCGGCCGTGGCATCCGACGATCAGGCGGACGAGGAGGCGGAAGCTGCGTTATCGACTGTCGATTCCGAATTCGGCCGCACCACGGATCCGGTTCGGATGTACATGCGTGAGATGGGGGCCAGCGAACTGCTGACCCGCGCCGGTGAAATCGAGGTCGCGAAACGGATCGAAGACGGTCTGCAGGACATGATTCAGGCGATTGCCGCGTGTCCGTCGATCGTGTCCACGATTCTCGCCGATGTCGACCGCATCGTTGCCGGCGAATTGCGCATAGACGAACTGGTCGATGGCGTCAGTGTCGACACCGATGAAAGCGAAATGACGCCGGAGTCGCAGGAAGAGGAGGCGGAAGTACTCGCCGCCGATGATGATTCGGACGAAGACGACGTCGAAACGGACGCCGGGGATTCGGAGAAGGTGAACGCTGCACGCCTCGAAGAACTCACGAAGGAAAGTCTCGTGATTTTCGCGCGCGTGCGTGCACTGTTCGAGCAGTTGCCGGATGTGCCTGTCACTGGCGAAGCCCGTTCCGCAGCCGCCGCGCAAGTGCGCACGGCGATCCAGCGCGAACTCGCGCCGATCCGCTTTACCGCCAAGACCATCGACCGCCTTTGCGACATCGTGCATGGGCAAGTGACTGAGGTTCGCGCGATCGAGCGCAGTATTCTGGCGATTGCCGTCGACCGTTGCGGCATGCCGCGCGACGCGTTTGTCGAGTCGTTCCCGGGCCACGAGACCGACCTCGAATGGACGAGCCGCACGGCGGCGACCTCGCAGCAGTTTGGCGCGGCGCTCGAGCGACATCAACCGGCGATTCAGGCGGCGCAGCAGAAACTCGTCGACATCGAGTCCCGGGTCTCGTTGCCGCTCCAGCAGCTCAAGCAGATCAACCGCCAGATGAGTGCCGCGGAACTGAAAATGCGGCAGGCCAAGCGCGAGATGATCGAGGCGAACCTTCGCCTTGTCATTTCAATCGCCAAGAAATACGTGAACCGCGGCATGCAGTTCCTGGATTTGATCCAGGAGGGCAATATCGGCCTGATGAAGGCCGTGGACAAGTTCGAATACCGGCGCGGCTGGAAGTTCTCGACCTACGCGACCTGGTGGGTCCGGCAGGCTGTCACGCGTGCGCTCGCCGATCAGGCGCGGACCATTCGCGTGCCGGTCCACATGATTGAGACGATCAACAAGCTGAACCGGATATCGCGCGAGATCTTGCAACAGACAGGGCAGGAAGCGCATCCCGCAGCGCTGGCAAAGCGCATGGAGATGTCCGAGGAGAAAGTGCGCAGCATCCTCAAGATCGCCAAGCAACCTGTCTCGCTCGAAACCCCGGTAGGCGACGACGCCGATGCAACGCTCGGCGACATGATCGAGGATGTCTCGGCGAGCTCACCGGCCGAGGCGGCGATTCACGCGAACATGCGCGCGGCGATCGACGAGGCACTCAGCGGGTTGTCGCCGCGCGAGGCCAAGGTTCTGCGGATGCGATTCGGGCTCGACACAAACTCCGATCACACGCTTGAAGAGGTTGGCAAGCAGTTCGACGTGACTCGCGAGCGAATCCGGCAGATCGAGAGCAAGGCGATGCGCAAGTTGATGCATCCCAGCCGTGCAGACAAGCTCAAGCCCTTTCTTGAGCGCTGAGACAAGCCGGGCGTGGTATCCGTTCGACGCCCGGCTCCAGACTTGACGCGATCAGGTGTCGGCCTGATCGTTGTCCTGACCGGGCGTATTCGCTGTAGGGAAAACTTACAGCGGCTTGATGCTGGCGGCCGCATGTGCTCGCTTGGCGACGGACAACCGAACCTCCCGAGACCCAGAGGACTGCTACGAAGGCCATAGTCGCAGTCCTCGCGCCGACTACGCTTCCGTGTATGAGGTCGACTGCGACGCAATGAGTTTCGGTGGCGGCACGCACTTGCAGATGCACAGGTCATCGCTTAGGGCCGCCTCGCGCCCATCAGGTCCAGTCATCGAGTGGCGTGGACCATCGCATTTGATTACCCCGACTGAGCCACAAGCGGGGCACATGACCGGATCGTTTTCGTAGGCCTGCTCTCGACCATTCAGGAGGTCGCCAGAGTCTCCCCCCTGTACGATACCGCCCGCAGTCGTGGTATCCCCCTTGACGATATCGAAGCGTTTCATGGTTGAGCCTTGATCACTTCGGACCGCGATAGCGGAAGCTCGCAAGCACCGAATCCCATGCTTGCATTGCCTCCGCCTGGTTGACGGGAGACGTTGCCTCTGAGGCAGGCGTGCCATCGTCAGGCGCTGCACCGAAAAGCAGTTGCACGTTCAGGTTTGGTTTCGACGGATCACCGGGTACGCCCGGCGAATACAGGTAGAAATGATAGGCTTGGATGCCATCGCCTTGGATATGCACCGCGACCTCTGCTGCTTTCATTCCGGCGACTTCGCGCGTCCCTTTGCGCAGTACATCCATATTTCCCGCGTATTGTCTGAGAGTGGCATCGTTTTTCGATAGGCTATCCAGGGGCGAGTTTTTCCTATCTCCCTCGACAGATTCCCGCAAAGTCACAACAAGGTTCGATGGCCGCCCCTGGACCAGGCGTGCGGCGATCGAAGCGTCGAACCCGGGCATCGGCTTTCCGCCGATCGCTCCGCCTCGGAAACAGAACGCGCCATCGGAAGGAACATCCCAATCCGATCTCGGTTTGATGTTCCGCAAAATCTCGGAGACATTCGAAATTGCCGACTGATCATACGTCGCGCCAAATCGGTTCTTCAAGGCGAAGAGCGTGCCGTTCGACTCCGCATAGCCCTCAACGTCATAGACGAGATCCTCGGGCTTGTCGTCGTAGCGACCGTAGACAAAGAGCCGTGAAGCGGCGCTCGGCTCGACGGTTTGATGGAGCCACGGTGTATTCGTCTGGGCGAAGGACTTGTGCGGATCTTCACGCATCAAAGTACGTAACTCCTGTTCCCGCTTGCTGACGCGGCTCACGAACTCAGACTCGCTGACGTTCGGGACGGGCTCAATGGTATAGCCCATGTACTTGTAGTCCTGGACGTACACGTCGGTCGCGTGAGGAAGATCAACCGCGAATCGACCAATACACCAAGGGCGAGCGTCGGTCATAACCGGCTGCGACATAGAGGACTCCGATGGTTTCTGCTGTGTACAGGCGATCGCGCCAAGCGCTGCAATCGCCAACGGAAGAATGTTCCGATGAACTTGACGAATCAAATTTCCCATGCTCAGGTTTGTATCGATTTCACGATCTTCACTACACTGTATAAGGTTGCCCATCGAGCCCAAGGGTGGGTGAAACAGCCTTGATGATCGAAACCACGTTGATCGAAGGCGACTTGCACACCCTCTGCGATACCACCTGGTACGCCCGGCTTGAGGCCACGGGCGACTGCTTCACCCGACCATGACGGGACAGTCCCATCGCCAGGAATGAAGCCGTGCTCTTTGGCATCCCGGTCGTTTTCAGTCTTCTTCATCGCGGTCAAGGTCACTGGCTGCCCCTTCACTGAGATTCGAATCGTACCAACACCGTCGTCACTCAAGAGCTTTGCGTTGATCACATCTGACTCGGTGACACCCTGGGGAAAATCGCCTACCCAGATCACGTTGCCAAACGTCTGAAGCTTGTAGGCGTTTTCGGTACGCTCGACTCTCTTGGGGCTCCCGCATGCTCATGGTGATCAGTCCAGATTGGCCCACGATGCGCTCCGGCAGCTCGAACTGCCGCAGCATGCGCCGAAACCTTCGAGCTACGACATTTCAACTTTGCCCAGATGCGACATTACTACTTTGCTCCTACACCAAAAATGTTGATCATACGCATTATGTAAAGTAGTAGAAGCGCCGTAAAACAATCGCGTCCGCAATTCCTGGTTGAAAGTTCTCCACCTCTCTTGGGTATGGGCTATTTGCAACATCTGCCGAGTGCAGCGCTGTACGAGCTCGTCCCGTCTGAATATGCCGTGTCCGTTCTCCGCCCGCCTTGTCTTGCGCTGGCTATCGACTGGAGCTAGCGCTACACGGACGGTCGAACGAATCGATCCTCGCAAAAGATAGCGACCTGATTCACAGCCGCCTTCCAGTCATGAGCCGCACGTCCTCAATCGGAAGTGATGTTGCGCAGTACCAGCCAACTGAGCTTCGCGGCTGTCTCGTCGGTCCGGAAGTGCCCTCGGGCCGCGATGATCCTGCTCGGCAAGGGTCTGACCTATCTGCGCTCGCAGTGGCCGACACTCATCCGCTACGTCGAAAATGGCGACTGGCCCATCTCGAATAACCCGTGCGAAAACGCGATCCAGCCGTTCTGTGTCGGGCGTCGTGGATGGTTGTTCAGCGATACGGTCGATGGTGTGAACGCGAGTGCCAATCTGTACTCGCTCGTCGAGACCTGCAAGGCCAACGGCATCGACCCGTATCGCTATCTCACCTGGCTGTTCCAACGCCTCCCGCTGGCGACCACCGTTGACGACTACGACGCGCTGCTACCCTGGAAAATGCCGGCCGACCTGCGCTGATCCACTTCCTTACCGCAGCTCAAGCGCTCCACCGATTTACTCTGAGGGACGTCGTTCGTGGATCGCAGTTTGGATCGCCGCATGCAACTCACTTATTACGTGTAATTGAGTGTAATCGATCTTCCGCGCGCGAGCTGCTATCTTTTTTTGTGCGCGAGCTTTCTTATTTTGCGCTTTGAATTCAAGCGAATTTGAGTTTTTTGCCAAAATCATGATGGCTAGACCGCATTCGTTGTCAAATTGAAAACCGGAGAATTAAAATGTCAAATTACGTACAATATGGCACCAATATCCGAATTAGCAATCTTTACGGAGGAGAAGGTAGTCCCAGCTATCTCGGCATCAATACCAAACAGACTACGAATATAACCAACGCCCTGGACCCCATTGGAACGTACAAGTCATTTAACGATTATGTAAATGAAACGCAATGGACAATAGGGCTGGTGGAATCATCTGGTGACGGTAACTCCGTTTATAGTGGCGATACGATTACCCTGGTAAATGCCAGTGATGGTGGTAATTTGGCATTATTCAACAGCTATCCTCCGAGCGATTCCGGCTACCCCGTGGCAACAACCACTGATACGGACGATCCTCTGGTTACTATCAACTGGAGCATCATTATTACCACCAAAAAAAGCGGCAAAGATGTCGGCTTAAATTACGAGGACAACATGATTTTGGTGGCTAATTTTAATACTTTGGCAGGCGTTCTGGACACCAATGGCGCGGGTAATAATAAGCCCTTCCAATATTTGGTCACGGGTTCGCGTCTCGCCAATCGTGACGGCGGCAGCGGCACATGGAAGGTACTCACAGTGCAGGGCTGAGCTTAAATTTCGTGAACCTCAATTGTTGGGGACACTGATGGCGGGCGTAGCTCGCCATCGGCAGAGCGGAAATAGATCGGTCAAATCTCGCAACATCGATTGTTCGGCAGCCGAATCAATGCCGAACGGCATCGTGCGTAAAATCAAATTGCGGAGGCATCATGGCTTCTGTTTATGCCGTCTTATACGATAAGAGCGGTACGTTTCTAATGGCTAAAAAACAGATAAAGTCATACTATACCCAAGCCGACGGGGGGAAGGTCAATGCGCTTGGGTGGACGATAAAAAGCGGCCCTGGAGAATATGCATTGCCTGGAGGCAAGTTGGAGGAATCTAATATCGAGGACGGTGCTAGGCGCGAGTTCCTGGAGGAAACTGGATTCAATTTGCCGCTCAGCCCCGATAATAATCCGCCGAAAACAGTGAAATTCAATGTGAAGGGTGAGGTGTTGCCGCCCAGTGCAACGAGCTTTGCTTTTTCGGCAGTATATTTTTGCGCAAGCGAAGAAGGCGTGGAAAATACGTGGAGCAATATATCAGAAATCGCCTTACCTAATTCCAGGGATATTGCCGGGGCGATTATGCGCAGGGATATTGAAACGTATTCAGAAATAACTTTATATGCACGGAAGCATGGCATAAAAGAGTGGCCGGCTGATAACGAGCTGAAATGGGTTTGGCGTTGGAGTTTTTCCAATAAAAATGACTGGGCCAAGATAGAATCAATGAAGAACGATGATAATGTAGGTTGGTATTACTGCATTTTGGAGTATTTGTGTTTTCACATTCTCAATCGCAAGGCGTGAGGTTTTTGGGTGAATATTACTTTCGTGATTTAAATGCAGATACAAGGGATTTGTGCGGATGTTCACGCCAAATGTCGCGAAATAACTCTCGTCGGTGGGATCGAGTTATGGCACTGCGCGCGGCATTGACGATCCTTACGTGCAACCATTCATTTCGTCGTTGAGATTCAATTCGCGGTGACCTGCTCCCCGCGTTTGGTCCGGTGACAGTGTAGAGTCCGTTCCAGAGTGTTCCAGGACAGGAGCGCCGCGTAGTCGTCGGCAGTATTCGCCAGAGGCAACTTCTGGAACAACGTGATCAGGTAACGATAGGGATCGATGACGTTGGCCTTGGCCGTCTCGACCAGCGAGTAGAGATTCGCACTCGCCTGCGCACCAGCAACCGTATCGGCGAACAGCCAGCCCCGGCGCTTATGGAAAGGCTTTCCTAAGCGTCGCGGCTGGCTGTTCTCGGACACCGTCGACGGCGCGAACGCGAGCGCCAACCTGTACTCTCTCGTCGAAACCTGCAAGGCCGGCGGTATCGATCCGTATCGCTATCTCACCTGGCTGTTCCAGCGTCTC
This sequence comes from Burkholderia sp. Ac-20392, assembly GCF_017104585.1. Taxonomy (NCBI): domain Bacteria; kingdom Pseudomonadati; phylum Pseudomonadota; class Betaproteobacteria; order Burkholderiales; family Burkholderiaceae; genus Burkholderia; species Burkholderia sp. Ac-20392. The sequence goes on along the minus strand of NZ_JAAGPB010000010.1, from coordinate 44,348 downwards.
CCGCTGGCGAAGACCGTCGACGACTGCACCGCGCTGCTTCCGTGGAAAATGCCGGCCAATCTCCGCTGACCCGCACCGCTACCACACCTCACGCGTTCTGCCACCTTCCGCTGACGGGCGTCGTTCGTGGATCGCTTACAGTTGATGCTCTCGACGGCGTTCGTCGTGGATACAGGTGTCGACCTCGCAAAATGAGGTCGACACCTATGCTCCTCGCTCAGAACATCATTGGATGGACGCCAATACTGCACCGCTTACGGTCAACTCCGGGTGAACATCAACACTACTTGGCGTCGTACGCAGCAACCCACTGGAAGCCGAGACCGGTTATCCCGCTCACGAGGCTCTGCAAATCCTGCAGGCCGGGCGTGCCGAGATCGGGCTCAAGCCAGAATGGATGGAAGAAGAAGGATGCGAAACCATCCCGGACCGTCAGTGCGTACTGCGCATTGGTATAGAGATCCTGCCACGTGTATGCCAGACACGAGGACGGATCAATGTTGCATATGTTGTATTCGATGTTCCCGAGGTTCTCGGGCAGCACCCGTTGCCCGTAATAGTCGCTATTGATGATATACGGGAAGAACTGACCGACCGAAAAGTCGTGATTCGGTGCGGTCGAATTCAGGTTCGGCTGATCTGACGTGTAGTAGACGGCCCGCTGGTAGGTTGTCTTGAATAGCGGCGGAACGGCCTTGATGGAAAGGGGCGAAGACTGGTAGTGCGGCGCCTCCCACGCAAAGGGAACGTATCCATTCGACGAAAATTCCTGCAGGCCGGCGCTCAGACGAGCCGAAGCCCACTGTGTCGAATCTTCGTCCACGGGGCGGTTCTGCGTGGCAAGCCAGAACTCGTAGTCATTGCCGCTCACCGCGTTGACAATATTCGGCGTTGAATTGTACTGATGCGTGTAGCCGTGCATCAGGACCTTGCCGCCGCGGGCCAGCGCGTAATTGAGGGATTGCTTCAGACCAGTCGCCTGGGCGAGGTGTACCGTCAGCGGCACGCCGTTGTTATAGGCGCCAAGCGGGTCTTCGTACCGCGGAATGGTCGCGATAGAAAACGGTATGCGCTTTGAATACATGTAGTCGGTCAGCGTCTTCATCGACGACGTGGTCGTGAACGCGTTGACGTCTTCAAGACGCACCATCGCGCGATGCAGCACCGGCTGGTTGGTCCCGAGAATGTCATGCAGCAGATCACAAATCACCAGGTAGCGGTCGCGTGGCCCGATGTACGAGAACGGCACGTCGGCGAAGTACCAGAAATTGCCCGCGCGCATGACGTACGGCGCCTGCGCACCTGTCTGACTGTTCTTGATGGTGACAAGGACATTGGCCTTTGTCGCATCGGACACCGCAGTGACGCCAATGTCCGGATCCGCGCTAACCACGCCGGTGCTGGCGTTGAACGCATAGTACTTGACCATGCTCATGTTCTTGTAAAGCACCGTGTCGAAGAAGTTCGGGTTCGGGTTGCTGCTCGTTGGCGTGTTGGCCAGTCCACTTATCCCGGTGAAAGTGAATCCATAGCGGGCCGTGAAGTTGTACGAGGGATCCCATGCGACTTCCCACAGGTTGTTCTTGAACCACACCACCGTCTTTGACGTCTTGACGACGTCAGCGAGAAAAGCGGACGGAATCGTGTTGTTGTAATAGTCCCCGAGATAGAAAGTCGCCTGATACTTTTCGACAGTTCCGGCCGTATAGCTGTCGACGGGCGCAAGCGTGACATTGGTGTTGAAATGGCCAAGCAGGTTGCGCAGCATGATCGCGTACGCCAGACCGAGCTTCGAGTACGCGTCGTTTGGTGGGGCATCATAGAGCACCAGGACTTTCGCCGTGGTGGTCTGCGCGAACATGGGCGACGGCATCTGGGCAAAGGCGAACCCGAGTACCAGCACCCACGCGAGAATGAGCTTCTTCATGGTGATCTCCTGCGCGCCTAGTCGCGCTGAAAGTTGCCGTTGCTCAGGCGATGTTTGCCTTCCTTGAAGTTCGGTCCCCTGCCATGCTCGCGCTCGGCATGGCGTTTCCCCTCCTCCGGCACGCCGGGCATAATCTCGGTCGCTACAACCGTGCGTGGTGGAGGCGTAACGCGCGCGTGCGGGACGGAAGCACTCGGGATTCCGGCGCTCCAGACGGTGCCCGTCAATGCAATCACGGACGAAATCGCGGCACACGCCGCAGTAACCTTGAGCGAGGCTTTCATTGGAGAACTCCTTTCACTGACCTCTGACTAAGAACCGGGGTGTGCGATTGGGAAAGACGCCTCGTGTGCACCTTGAGTGTCAGGCAGGCGCGCACCGCAGCGGTATGCGTGCCTGATACAACCTCATACGAATAGCTCCACGCATCGTCGCTCGCCTGACGAATGAACCGTCCGTGTCATCGGTCACATCGGCCCGAGTGTGAAGACCACCGCTACACCTCGAAACAGCCGACCACTGAGACGGATGTCGAAAGTGCAGCCGCAGGCTCGCTGATCGCTACGTCGGTCACGCATGCATTAACGGTGCCAGTCTCCGTTCCACCGAAGCGGCCCGGTAACAATGCAAACGGGAGAGCGTTGAAAGATATGAAAACGTTACGTCGACGAAACGTAAGGTGACGGTGCGCGGTGGCACCTGCTCCAAGGTTCATCAGTGCCAGCAGCGAAACGAGGGAATTCATCGACACCTGGCGTTCGTTACGCTGACAGGTGAAGTGAAAAATGATATGGATCACGAATTTTCAGCCAAGATTCGACTGCGTGCCCGAACGTTTCGAGCCTGAGACGTCGTGCTGCTGGACAACAACGCCTTGTCTAGCTGGCTTCGGCCACCTTGTCAGACTCCAATCGACAAGCGCTCGATAGAGGGCGAACTGATTCGAAAGGACAGGAATTTCGTCGAAGAATGATGTCGGATGATTAAAGCCGATCTTCTGGTTATCGTCGATCGAGTATCGGGATGGCTTTCATCCGAACAAACCAATGCAGGTCAGCCACGCTCCTTGCCCTCGACAAAACGTCTCGTCGCAAGCGTCGCGTTGTTTCAGCGGACTCAACCGAATATGTCTCAGGTACTGCCCAGACGTGTCGGTGACCGACCGTATGAACGGCGGTCGCGCATCCACTCGAGCCGCTCGACAGCCTCGGCAAAAACTCCCACGGGCGTCACACGCAGTTGATCGTCGTACCAGACGATCGGCGCTGCGACGAGCTCGTCCGTTTGCGGATCCAGTCCCCCTTCCCTGCCCGCCATGCCCGGGTCAAGCAGCAGGACAACTGCCAGTTGAAGTCGACGTTGTCGCGACACCGTCAGGCGGCGACATGCCTTAATTTCGAAGTACGGAAATGATGCACGTTAACCCTTGATCCGAATGGGGCGATCGCGGAGTATTCGTTCGCTGCAAAACAACCTGCAGCATACCCGCGAAGGCTGAATTCCCCTCGCATACGCAGGTCGGGTCGTCATTGCCGATCTGGAACGATGCCCTGGAAGAACGGTTGTCGATGGCACGTTGCGGCCGCCGTTTTGTCCACGCCCCGATGTGTGCTCGACCTTGCCGTCGCGCCGGCCAGCTTGATGCTCCAGTCGCATCTCGACATGCGCCGGCAATGGCTTCCGCTGGAACCCTGCGAATCCGCCGATCACAACTTCTGGCAGTGGTGTACCGCGCCTTCATGACAGCCGCCGCCGGACCCTTCGCTATGTGCCACCGCATCGCTGATCCGTTGGAGCCCATCGCGCCGTTCGAGATATCGTTCCGCCGGCGCTCGATCCCGAACGTCATCGGTCGAGTTCCAGATGATCATCGAACAACGATTGAGTGAGTCACTTGTAGAGGAATGCGTAATATTTGGCGGCGGATTCAATGACGACAATCCGATTGCATTTTTGGGCGCACGTGTCTGCGCCAGCGGGACTGATGTCGGTACCACCCGGATGCCCCAGCACGTCCAGTCGACTATAAGGGAAACGTGGATATTCTGCAGAACATGAAGATATTTGTGCGCGTCGCGGAGGCTGGTAGCTTCACGGGCGCGGCGTCGCACATGAAAGCGTCGACGTCATCCGTGTCGCGCTCGATCGGTGCGCTCGAAACGCATCTGCGTGCACGCCTCTTTAATCGTTCGACTCGTCATGTCGCGCTGACGGAAGTCGGTGAGCGCTATCTGCGGCGTTGCGAGCAGCTACTCGCATCGATCGACGAAGCAGAGGCCGAGGCGGCCGACGCGCAGGCGCGGCCGTCAGGTCGCCTGCGCGTTCACAGCCCGACGAGCTTTGGCCAGACATACATCGTGCCGGCCATCGTGGCGTTCCGGAAACAGTATCCGGCGGTGACGGTCGATCTCACGTTGTCGCAGCAGGTGCCGGACATGATCGACGAAGGTTACGACGTGTCGCTGCAGCTGAGCGCAACCATGCTCCCCAATTCGGCACTGATTTCACGCCCTCTCGGGGAGATGCACAGCGTGTTGTGCGCGTCTCCGTCGTACCTGGTGCAAAGCGGTACGCCGCGCGAAGTTGCCGACCTGGTCGGGCATCAGTGTGTGCCGATCGTGTCGTCGTTGTTTCCACCCGATGCGTGGCTATTCGATGGACCGCACGGCGACGAGAAGTTCCATCTGCCGCCAGCATCATTCCTGGTCAACGGCGCCGAACCTCTCGCGATCGCATTGCGCCACGGTGCGGGTATTGGTGCGGTCCCGATGTCGACGGCGTTGCCGGAGCTGCGCCGCGGCGCGCTTGTGCGCGTCCTGCCCGACTTTACGCTGCAGCCGCTGACCGTGCATGTGTTATATGCGTCGCGACAATACCTTGACGCGAAGATCAAGACCTTCGTCGAAGCACTGCGTGCGCAGATTCCGCGCGCGCTGGAATCAGACAAGGCAATGCTCGCAGCGCTTAGATGATGGCGATGAAAGTGCGCAAGATCTCCTGACCGGCGACGAGTCGTCCGCTATGTGCATCAATTGCTTGGCGGGGCCGCGGCACCCCCGCGCCGATCCGGATGCCGATCGTATGAACGGCCTTCGCGCATCCGTTCAAGATGCTCGACAGCCTCGGCAAAAACGCCCACGGGCGTCACGCGCAGCCGATCGTCGTACCGGGCGATCGGCGCCGCGACGAGCTCGTCCGTCTGCCGATCCAGTCCCCCTTCCCTGCCCGCCATGCCCTGGTCAAGCGAGGCGTTGACGCCGTACAGGCCCTCGGGACGCTGATCCTGCTTGTGTGTGTAACGCAGCATGCTCGAGCACTCAACCGGTTTTCTACACTGCCGGACGTTTGCCATTCATCGCCCGAATTGCTTCTCGATAGCGCGAAATCGAACGTCTCGAAGTGAATTGATTTCGGATGCTTGCGATTTCGAAGCCGGTCATGCCGCATTCATCCACACCAAAGAATCACAGGGGGGCTGGTATCTTTCCAGAATGGCGCGCGCGATGTGCACGGCACCTTCGTGATCCTCAATGAATCGATGGCGCGCTCGCAACGCGATGGTCAGATCGCCGAATTCAGCCGCCTTCAAACCGTACCGGCGTGACGTCTCGAAGTCGAGCATCTGGAAACTCGCGTCGGCAAGCATCAGATGCAACTCGGCATTGGACGGAAACGCAGCCAGTCCATCTTTCAAGCTGGCGATCGCGGTGGCGGGATCGTTCAGGTGATTGAAGCAGAGAAGCGCCGCCCTTTCGCGCCACGGAACGGTCGACTCGGGTGTCGCGGCAATGGCGCGGTCGCAAGCCTCGAGCGCTTTGCCTGCTTGGCCCTGACGCAACAGTGCGTCCAGATAGGGTTTTAGAACGACGTCGCGACGAGGATATTTTTCAAACAGGGCCTGGAAAAGATCGGCCGCCCGGTCGAACTGTCCGGCAGCCTCCGCCTCGCGCACCTGTGCCGCGACGCCATTGAAGTCCTCATCAAACGACATCCCATTCCCCGATCGTATGTGATGCACTGAGACAGTACCCATCTGTCCATCATCTTTGTTGCACGTTATCCAGCAGCTTCTTTTTCCCCGATATCCGTCGCGCCGGCGTCTTTGGCGTTGTCAATCCGCGACCGCCAGATCGATGGTGTCCGGCGGCAAACCGCTGGCATATCGCTGCAATACGAGGCGGTAAGCCTGCTCCAGATGCCGCACGAATCGACGCGTGTCGAAAAGCGGTGACTGGTCCCTCGCCTCGCGCAGCTTTTGCCTGATTGCGCCGAGCCTGCCGGGCGAGCGTGCAAGATCCACTGCGATGGCCTCATACGCATCGATATCCGGCGCAATCAACTCCGGCAAGCCAACCGCCGCCAGAAGACTCGCGCCATAGCGGCTGGCAAACGTATCGCCTGGAACCGTCAAGACCGGCAACCCGGACCAAAGCGCGCAGCTTGCGGTGGCCCCGGCGTTGAATGGAACGGTATCGAGGAAGAGATCGGCGCACGCTTGTCGCGCGAAGTGGTCCGCCAGCGGCACGCGTGGCGCAAAGACGATCCGTCCGGGATCGAGCCCGCGCGACGCGGCTTCGCGTCGCAAATTGCCTCGTGCGATTTCGCTGTTTCGACAGTGGAGCCACAGCACGCTGCCCTCGACAGCCTTGAGTATGTTGACCCAACGTTCGAACATGAACGGCAGCAGCTTCACGGGGTCGTTGAAGCAGCTATAGACGAATCCGTGCTCCGGCAACCCGTAGGCCGAACGATCCAGCAGCCTGCCGGGCGGCTCGCGGTGTCGATCGTTGGGCTGAAACGAGTCAGGCAGGTAGATGACCTTTTCTGAATAAAAGGGCTGGTGCGTGCGCGGAATCACGACCTCGTCGGCGAGGATGTAGTCGATATAGTCAGCACCGGTACTGGCGGGATATCCCAGGTAGGCGATCTGCACCGGCGCGATGCGCGTCGCGAACACCATCGGCCGCGCGCCCATCGTGTGTCCGTTCAAATCGATGGCGATATCCAGCGTCTCGTTCAGCGCGGTGGCGACGATCTCGTCGGACGTCATGCCGTCGACATCGTGGAAGCGATCGAACACCGCTCGCGCCCGCCTCTGCGCCGGATCATTCGGGTCGTCGAAGAACGAGAATGCATGGATCTCGAACTGCTCGCGGTCGTGCAGCTCGAACACGTCAGCCATCAGCTCCATCATCGGGTGCGTGCGGAAGTCCGATGAGAAATAGCCGATGCGGATCTTTCCGCGCGGCATGCCTGCCGACCGAAAGGCCGAAGGCGTTGCGGGCCTCGGGATGCGGTGGGCGACGTAGATTCGGGCCGCATCCAATTGCTGCTGCGGATCGGCACATACGGCCAGGTAGCGAAACGGCTCGATGGTCGGGCGCCCGTCGGCCACACGAGATGCGATGCGCTCCCGCAACCCGTCGAGACCGTCCCAGTCGAACGTGCGCAGCTGCGCGGTCAACAACGCGCCCAGTACCCAGGGCTCGTCCGGGTTGACCGCAACCGCGCGTTTGTAACGCTGAGCTGCCTCGTCGTAACGCGCCAATCGGTCGAGCATGACGGCACTGTTGTTGAGCGCCCGCGCATCGTGCGGATTCAGCGCCAGGATGCGTTCGCTCGTCTCCAGCGCCGCGTCATTGCACACGAGTCCTGCCAACGCGGCGGTACGATTGTGCAGCAGTTCGATCCGGTCGGGATGGAATGCGAGCCCTCGGTCGCAGCATTCGAGACACAACTGAAATTGTTGCTTCAGCAACAATGCGTACGCCCGGGTACATAGCGCGCTCAACTGCGCAGGATCGAGTTGCAACGCCAGATCGGTCTGTTCGAGTGCCTCGTCCACCCGGCCGAGGCCGTTGAGCGACTGCGCCCGATAGCCCAGCAGGTACGCTCGCACAAACGGATCCGTTTCCGTCGAGAGCGCTGCATCATAAAAGGCGACGGCCTCCGCCAGACGGCGCTGTGGAAACAACTGCAGGCCCGCCGAGAACCGCCGATCCAGGTCTTCCTGAGATACCGCCGTTACGCGCAATGCCTCCCGTTCGGCACAAAGATGCTCCAGGGCACCCGCAACGCGCTCGACGACATCGCTCCACCGCCCCGGCTCCGATTGGCGAAACAGCCGCGCCCGCGGATACCACGGCGAATCGTCCCGATCCGCCAACCAGCGCCAGCAGCCGTCGAAGCGCGACAGGATCCAGACCGGCTTGCCCAATGCCCCTGCCACATGCGCCACCGACGTATCGACGGTAATCACGAGATCCAGATGGGCGATGATCGCCGCCGTGTCCGCGAAGTCGCGCACGTGCTCCATCGGATCGACAGGTCGAAGCGACGGCGGAATCGCGTCGATCTGCCGGCGGGTCGTTTCGCCCTTCTGCAAGCTCACGAAACTCACGCCCGGAATCTGCAGCAGGGGCAGATACGCGCTGGCCGGAAGCGAGCGGCGGCGGTCCGTCGCGTGTGCCTGCGCCTGGTCGGGGCGCGGATCGCCTGCCCAGACCAGCCCGACCTTCAAGCCGGCCGCCGGCACGCTGCTCCGCCAGCGCTCGACGAGCGGTGCAGGAACGTGCAGATAGGGCACCGTCGCGGGTATCGTGTCGAGCGTCGTTCCGCAGTGCAACGGCAGGCTCATGATCGGGATCGCGTAATCGTGCGCCGGAAGCGCCGCCGCCTCGTCAAGCCCGACACAATGATCCACGCCGTCGACCGTCGCGATCAGGCTCGTCAACGCGGCCGGACACACCACCGTCAGCGTCGACAATCCGCGTTGCTTGAGCAGCGGCAGATAGCGCGCAAACTGCACGACATCGCCGAACCCCTGCTCGGGCCAGACGACCAGCGATTTTCCGTCGAGTGGTTCGCCCTGCCAGAGCGGCGCCGGCAAGCTTGCCAGCACGCGATACGCCGAAGTGTCGCCCCAGTGCGAGGAAGGCTGAAAGCGCGCTTCGTAGTGGCGCCATCCTTCTTCGTACTGCCCCATCGCCAGCAACACCAGGCTCAGGTTGAACAGGGTTGGCGCGCGATCGTGATCGAGCGTCAGCGCGTGTCTCAAGGCGGCTGCGGCCTCGTCCAGCCGGCCGGCGTCATGCAGCAGACGGCCCAGGTTGCTCCATACCTCCGCGAACGACGGATCGTGCGCAAGCACCTCGCGGTAACACGCCTCGGCTTCACCGTACCGCTGCTGTTCGAACAGCACGTTGCCGAGATTGCCTCGCGCTTCACGAGCGTCGGGTTGCAGCGACACCGCACGCCGAAAACACGTCTCGGCCTCCGGCAATCGTCCGCGCTTGTGAAGCAACGTGCCGAGAAGGTTGTGCGTCGCTACGCCGTTCGGCTCGTACGAGAGCGATTCCCGATAATGCCGCTCCGCTTCGTCGAGTTGCCCGAGTGCCTGGAGCAGCGTCGCCAGATCGGCATGAATCACGGCGTCGCCCGGACGGGCGATCACGGCATCGCGCAACGTGCGTTCGGCTTCGGCGTGACGGCCCATGAGCTGCAGGAGCAGGCCGAGCCTGCGCAGCACCGGACCATGGCCGGGACTGGATGCCAGGACGCGCCGGTAACAGGCTTCCGCTTCGGCGAAGCGTTGTCCGTCGTGAAGCAACAGGCCGAGATTGAAACAGGCGTCCACGTTACCGGCATGAATCTCGAGGGCCCGCCGGTAGCAATGTTCCGCCTCACCGGCATTCCCTTCCGCTTCGAGCAGGATGCCGAGATTGTTCAGCGCCTCGGTGTGATCGGGGTAAAGCGAAATCGCCGTCCGGTAATGCCGTGCGGCATCCGCCGCCTGCCCGGCGTGATGCGCGGCGACGCCGGCTGAAAATTCCGCGTTTGCCGCGCCGACGCGTGGTGCGTCACTGCCCGTAACGTTGTATTCGCTCATGTTCGACTGGAGGGGTGACGCTTCGCCATTGCCATCGGTTCATTCCACCCGTGCCCTGCTCCGGAACAAGCCCGGTCGATCCGGAAACCGGCCAGGGTCATATTTCGTGCCGGAACGGCAATGCGCTGCAGCCATGTCGGTCGCGCAGCCTCTACTCGCGCCAACAACGACCAGGTGCCCGATTTTTATCACGGCGCGATATCCCGATGCAGCATAAAAATGCGCTCCAACCCGGGACATTTGTTAAATAGCTTGAATGACCGTCAACGGGCCAATGATTTGCCGTACTATCCGGCCGTCATCCTGGCTCATGTCGAACGCGGTCGACCGACCGTGGGCAACGGCCATGGTTTTTTATCTTCGGGAGCTCGAGCCGGGCGCCGATTTCATTCGAACGCTAGGACCGATCATGTTTCAGTCCCCCGGAGATTCATTCGTCAACGGTTCGTTGCTGGGCCTGTGCGTCGAGGTTCCGCTTGCCGCGATCGTTTCGCTGGCGATGCATGGCGTCGACTGGAACGGACAGCGCATCGCGATGCTCATCGCCACGCCGGTCCTGCTCGCGTGTATCGCCCTGCTGACCCGCCCGGTGGCATTCAGCACGGTATGGAAGCACAAACGCTCGCCGTTCGTGCTCGACGACAATGTGCGCGCATCGATTTACGGCCGGCTCTGCGGAATTGCGATCGGCGTCGTGTTCGGCATCATGGTCGCGACGACGTTCGCCTGATCCGGTCACACAAGACCTTTCGACGAGGCCCACGCCGCGCGTGAAGCCTCGCTCACGCAGGGAACACCGCGCTTCCAACATGCGCGTGAACGCGGCCCTCTCTCACATGGGGATCTTCTCATTGCCCCCGATCACGTCGCCTCGACCAGCGCGTTGAACGACGTATCCCAGAGCGGCGCGACCCTGGCCGGCCCATCCAGCACACCGATCCGCGCGAACACATCCGCGACCTGCTGATGCTGCGCCACCACGTCGGGGGTCACCGGCAGCAGCGCGTAGTCTTCGCTGCGCTGGTCGAACATCGCGACGAGGTCGGCGACCGGCACGCGCGTCTCGCGGTTCTGCACGAGCGCATAGTCGCGGAAATGCCCGTTCGCCCACGCATACGCGCGCCGGAATCGCAGCAGCAGATCGCCCGTCGCCGCGCGACGGCGCACATCGTCGAGCGTGCGCGGGTTCGCATAGACCGGAAAGTTGCCCGACAGATAGCCCTTCCCCGTCTTCAGCACGCGCGCACCGTAGCGATTGCGCGCGAGCTGGCCGTTGTAGCCGTAGATCGCCCACGCGTCGATGTCGCCGCGATCGTAGGCAGACAAGCCATCGGTCGGCGACAGGTTGATCGGCTGGATGTCGTCGAAGCTCAGGCCCGCCTCCGCGAGCTGGCGATACAGGAAGTAGTGCGACGTCGTCGCACGCACGTACCCGACGCGCTTGCCCTTCAGGTCCGCGATGCTGCGGATCGGCGTGTCCTTGCGCGCAAGCGTGACCTGGTTGTTCAGGTCTTCGCGCACGCGGGTGATAAGCCGCACGTTGGCCTTCTGGCGCGCGGCGAACACGGCCGGAATTTCGCTGCCCGAGCCGATGTCGAGCGCATCCGCGTTGAGCGCCTCGATGTGCAGCACGCCGTTGTTCAGCTCGCGCCAGTCGATCCGGTACGGTGTGTCGGCCAGCCCGGCTGCCAGCAACAGCGCGCGCCAGCCGCCCTTGTAGGTCGCGACGCGCAATGTGGTGCCGGCGAGATCGGCGTTGACGTCCGGCGCCGCGAATGCAGCCTTCGCGGCCCATGGCGCCGCCACGACCGCGGCGCCGGCAAGCAGCAAACGGCGGCGCGCCGCCGAGATTGACGACATCGGGTGCCCCTGTCGGTCGATCAAACGGGAAGTGAACGCCGCCGCGTCAATGCAGCACCGGAAATCCGTGGCGCTCGGCCAGCAGTTCGAGGATGCGGCGCGCGTCGGTGACGAAGCGTACGTCGCCGAGCGTCTGTGCGTCGTCCGGCGCCGGCTGGTCACGGCCAAGCACGAGAACCGGCAGCCCCTGGTGCGCATCGTCGAGCGCGTCGATCACCGCGTGCCGCGGCCGCTCGAAGCCGATGCGTTTCACGTCGATTCGACCCGCACGATCGGGCGCGCTCGCCAGCAGCCCCTCGATCGACAGTCCATGCGGACAGACGAAGCGCTGGCCCGGATGCTTCGGATCGACAAAGCCCGGCTCCAGCAGAAACAGCACATCGCGACTCATGACTAACGGCTCCCGTGTTCGTTGTTCAGCCGGGGCGAACGCGCGCTTGCACGCCCTTCTGCTCCCGGAGCATGCCGGCCCAAGGCCGGATGCCCGACTCTACCGTCCTGCGCCGCACGGCCCTACCAACGTTTTGCGGAATCGATATGCGGGCGCACGTAGCGCATCGGCCGCTCGTCGCACAGCAGGCGTTGCGTAAAAACATCGCGCGCCGGGCCGCCTGTATTGCGCACATCGAACGATTTCATCGATCGATATGACGGCGCCCGCACGTATCCGGCGCGCGACGTTCGCCGTTCGCGCGATGCGGTCGCCGCAGCATGGGTCGCGGACGCGATCGCGGCGCACATGCCGGGCTTGCGGCAACACACATTGCAAATCGGCCGCGCAGCGATTTGCATACCACGGATCGACCGTTCGTCGGCACGATCGTCGTCAATAGCATCGTGATCCTCACTGAGGTACCCATAAAAACAGAGGATAGTCATGATCAAAAAAACGGTAGTCCTGGGTTTGGTTTCGATCGGTTCGGTCAGCGCGCATGCGCAGAGTTCGGTCACGTTGTACGGCGTCGTCGATGCCGGCTTCGCTTATACGAACAACCAGGGTGGCGGGAGCAACATCCAGCAGACGAGCGGCAAGCTGAGCGGCAGCCGCTGGGGCCTGAAAGGCGTGGAAGATCTCGGCGGCGGCCTGCAGGCGGTCTTCACGCTCGAAAGCGGGTTCCGGCCGAGCGACGGCGGGCTCGGCCAGGGCGGCCGCCTGTTCGGCCGCTCGGCGTACGTCGGCCTCGCGAGCAAGGGGCTCGGCACGCTGACCTTCGGCCGCCAGTACGAGCCGATCACCGACCTCGTCGCGCAGTACTCGGGGTCCGGCTTCTGGTCGCCGGCCACGCACGTGGGCGACAACGACAACATGAACCAGAGCTTCCGGCTGAACAACGCGGTGAAGTTCCGCAGTGACACGATCGCCGGCTTCACGGCCGACCTGCTCTATGCGTTCAGCAACCAGGCCAACGGTGGCGCAGGCACCGGGTTCTCGAACAACAACGCATGGGGCGCGTCGGCAAACTACGTGAACGGCCCGTTGTCGGTAGGCGCCGGCTACGTGCGCATCAATCATCCGAATTCGACGTCGAATACGAGCGGCGCGGTGGGCGGTGCGACCTCCACCACCGGCAACGACTACAGCGGCGGATTCTTCTACGGGCTGAACGGCGGCGTGCTCAAGCAGCAGATCGGCGTGGTGGGCGCGAACTACGCGCTCGGCCGCGCGACGCTCGGCTTCGCGTGGAGCCACACGCAACTCGACTATCTCGACGGCTCGTCGCGCAAGTTCAACAACTATGACGTGAACGCGCGTTACCAGATCACGCCGGCGGCCACGCTGATCGGCGTCTACACGTTCACCGACGGGCGCGCGAGCGGCCTGCCGGGCACCGGCGGCCAGACGCTGAAGCCGCGCTGGCATCAGTTCACGCTCGGTTTCGACTATGCGTTGTCGAAGCGCACCGATCTCTACCTGTCCGGCATCTACCAGCTCGCGGCCGGCGATCCGAGCACGGCAACCGCGGGCGGCTATCGCTCGATCGCGGCGATCTCGAACATCGGCAGCGCGTCGTCGACGAATCGGCAGGTCGCGTTCGTCAGCGGGCTGCGCGTGAAGTTCTGACGGCACGCGCATCGGGCGCGGCGCAGCGTGGTGCGATAAGCAAAGCGGGAATCGTTGTTTGTCGCGCCGGGCCCGGTTGCCGAGAATGGGCGTTTCCCTCGCGTGCGATATGCGTTCGACCGTGACCGACTCCCGTGTCCCTTCCCGCGCGCCGCGCAGCAGCCGGCGCGCGGCTTTGCACCAGCGCGGCAGCGGTTGGGCACGCACCGCATGATGTCGCCTGCCGGCGGCACGTTCGCGAGCCAGCCGCTCGACCCACGCTATCTACCCTCCGTGCGGCTGCGGACACGCCTGGCAGGCGCGCCGTTGCTGTCGCCGCCCTGCGGCGCACCGGGGTCGCTCGAACACGATGCGATCCACTGCAGCGCCCGGCGTCATCGTGCAGTGCGCGCCCAACCCGCAAGGAAACCATCATGAGCGACACCGCCCTCGCCACTCCGGTCACACCATCACCGTTCGTCGACGTTCGCTCACCGGCGGATTTCCCCGACAGCCCGGTGTCGCGCGTCCTCGCGCAACCGCTGATGCTCGGGCTGTTCCTGCCGATCCAGGCCGGCGGCTGGAGCGCATCGACGCTGCCGCGCACGACGGACTGGACGTTCGACTACAACGCCGACCTGGTTGCGCGCGCGGAGGCACTCGGCTTCGATCTCGTGTTCGCGCTGTCGCAGTGGCTGCCGAAAGGCGGCTACGGTGGGGTGTTCGACGGCCACGCGCTCGACTCGTTCATGACACTGGCCGCACTGACCGCGCGCACCGAACGGATCATCCTCGTCGCGACGAGCCACGTGCTCTACGGGCCATGGCATCCGCTGCATTTCGCGAAATTCACCGCGACGCTCGATCACATCTCGCGCGGGCGCTGGGGCATCAACGTCGTGACCGGCCATCGCGCAGTCGAGCACGAGATGTTCGGCTGGAACCGGATCGAACACGACCGGCGCTATGAAATGGCCGCCGAGTTCGTCGATGCGGTCCAGCAGTTGTGGGCGCAACCCGACAATTTCAGCTACACGCCCGAACTGTCGAGCTGGCGGCTGGGCGGCGCATTCGTGACACCCAAGCCCCGCTATGGCCGCCCGCTGCTGATCAACGCGACAGGCTCCGATGCGGGCATCGACTTCGCCGCACGCTATTCGGACATCGTGTTCGTCACCAGCCCGGCCGGCACGGACGCCGAACAGGCGATCGAAGCGCTGCCCGCGCATACCGCACGTGTGAAGGCAGCCGCCGCGGCGCGCGGCCGGGCGATCCGCACGCTGCTCAACCCGCTCGTGATCTGCCGCGAGACAGCGGCCGAAGCGCGTGCGTACCGCGACGCGATCGTCGCGCACGCGGACGAAGGCAGCTTCCACCGTTTCGACAGCGACGCACATGCGTGGCGAGGCGGCTTCGAACAGCGCTCGCAGGCTGCCTCGCGCGCGATCGGCGGCAATATCTCGATCACTGGCTCGCCGGAAGAAGTCGCAGATACGATCGTGCGGTTGCATCGCGCGGGCGTCGACGGCATCCAGTTGAGCTTCTACGACTTCAAGCCCGATCTCGACTTCTTCGGCGAGCACGTGCTGCCGCTGCTGCGCGACGCCGGTCTGCGGCGCTGATGCGAGGCAGTGAATGCGTCGTCGCGCGTCGTAACGCTCCTACCCGCCGGACCGGCGCGGCTGCGTCAGAACACGCGGCCTTCGGTCAGGTGCGTCGTCACACCGTTCAGCTCGTAGTCGCCGATCACGCGCGCCTTGTGCAGCAGCGGGTTGTGGCTGAAGATCGTGCGCAGGTTGCGCCAGTGCCGGTCGAGGTTGTGTTCGCGCGCCGTCGCCGACGCGCCGCCGACTTCGAACAGCCGCTCCGCCGCATGCAGCGCAAGCTTGCTGACGATGAGCTGCGTGCGTGCCGTTGCGAGCGCGCTGTCGAGCACAAGGGCATGCGCATCGGCGTCGCCGGCTTCGATCGCGTCGGCGGAACGGTCGAGCGCGCGTGCGTTTTCGCGCACGAGCCCGTCGATCGCGTGACTGTGCGCGGACAGCTCGCCGACGACCTGCTGGATGAAATGATCGTCGCGCGCGGTCGGCGCCGGGCTGTGCAGCACCGGGCGGCCGTGCGCGAGCACGTAGCGGCGCGCATCGGCAAGCACGTTGCGCACGATGCCCGCGCCTGTCGCGACGAGATGCAGCTGCCGCAGCGCACCGCAATGGCGGCCGACGAGCGTCGAACCGTCGCGCGCGGCCACTTCATCCGCGAACACCTGCACGTCGTTCAGCAACAGGCTGCCGCTCGCGGTCATGCGCTGGCCCATGCCGTCCCAGTCGTCGAGCACCTGCACGCCGTCCCGCGCGACGGGAATGATCACGGCGACTGCATCGCCCTGCTCGTTCTCCACGTTGATGCGCGCGAAATCGGCAAACGCGGTGCCGGTCGAATAGTATTTGCGGCCCGTCACGCGATAGTGGTCACCGTCCCGGCGCAGCACGGTGGTGTTCTCGCCGGGACGCGACGTGCCGCGCTCGGTCGATGCGCCGCCGAAGATCGCGCCGGCCAGCGCCCGCTCGAGCTGTACGTCGTTGAACGGCGTGCGCGGCGACAGCCGCAGCGTCTCGATCTGGTCGTAGTGGATCCGCAGCGCGTGCGCGAGATTCGAATCGGCGGCGGCCAGCGTCGCGATCGTGTCGAACAGATCGACCAGCGTGCCGCCGAGGCCGCCTCGCTCGACCGGAATCCGCAGCACGCCCAGTGCCGAGCGACGAAAGATCGCGAAACCCTCGAATGGCAGTTCGCGACGCGCCTCGCGTCGCGCGGCATCCTGCCCGATCGCATTCGCGAGATCGGGCAGCGCGGCAAGCGCGTCGCGCAACGCGTCGCGCGGATCGACGGCATCACGGGCAGTCATTCGGCAAGTCCTTGTTCGAGAAGATCGGGCGCTGCATCGTGCGATTGCGGCATGTGCGAATCGCTGCCTGCGCAGCCTCGCAAAGTATAGGGACGCACGCGTAGCGCGTGAAAAACCGATTTCAGCTTTTGTTATGCGTATGCAGGGAATGGTCGCGCACCGTCGCACCCTTGCAGAATGCCTCGGCGCTGCACGGCCGCGCGTGTCCAACATGAACCCGGTCGATCGCCGCCGTCACGATGCGGGCGGCAACCTCCGCCCCCCGGTGAATCCTGATTCGGGTCAAGCCCGATCGCGCGGCCCCCGGGATAAGCGGCCGCGCGGGGATCCCGCACCGGCCGTATGACCCTGTTGCTGCCACTGGCCGTGCATTCCGCCATGAGCGCTCAAACGTCAACGCCGCGCCGCAAAGGCATCGATCCCGGTCAACTCCGCGGACCACGCCCACAGACGCGCCGCCTCCTCCGGATCGATCGCATGCGGCCGCACGCCCGATTCCTCGTCTCCCTGCGTGACAACCGCGATGTCGCAATCCTCGCAATAGACACCACCGATCCCGGCAAGGCGCGGCGACGTTGCCGCCCAGACCTGGGTTGCCGCACCCTGGGCCGGCGTCTTGAAGGTCGGATCGATTGGCTCGCCGTGCTCGTCCACCCAGCCCTGCGCCATCATCTCTTCGCGCGTCAGATGGCGCTGCAGCGGTGTCGCGATCTTGCCCGGATGCAACGAATAGGCGCGCACGCCAAACGGGGCGCCGAGCGCATCGAGTTGCACGGCGAACAGCGCGTTGGCGGTCTTCGACTGCCCGTACGCCAGCCATTTGTCGTAGCCGTGCGCGAACTGGACGTCATCCCATCGAATCGGCGACAGCCGGTGCCCGAGCGACGACACCGCAACCACGCGGGCGCCGTCGCCCTGCGCGAGCATGGGCCACAGTCCGTTGACGAGCGCGTAATGGCCAAGATGATTGACGGCCATCTGCGCTTCCCGGCCATCACCGACACGCGTCTCCGGGCACGCCATGACGCCCGCGCTGTTGATGACGATGTCCACGCCGCGGCGCGCGTCGACGAACCGCGCGGCGAATGCCGCCACGCTCGCGAGATCGGCGAGGTCGAGCGCCGCGATCTCCACACCGGCGATGCCACGCGTTGCTTCGCGTGCGGCATCGGCACTCCGTGCGCCGACGATGACGGTCGCGCCAGCCTGCGCCAGCGCGCGCGTCGTTTCCAGGCCGAGACCCGAATGACCGCCCGTGACGATCGCGGTCTTGCCGTGAAGGTCGAGATCGACCAGTACGTCGCTTGCCGTCGATGCGGCGCCGAATCCGGAATGAAGGGGGTGTTGCCTGCTCGTCATTGAAGGCTCCTGGAACGATGCGTGAAGCACGCGCCCGCCTGTCGGCCGCGTCACTGCACGAAGTCATTCTCCGACGATGCTCCCGGACTGTGAATGCAATAGAATCCGGTTTTTCGTCGAGATCGTCCGGAGCTTGAGCGTGGATCCGCTATCGGAAGTGCTGTCGCTGCTGGAAACGCGCGACTCGTATTTCACCGGCCTGAGAGCAGGCGGCGAGTGGGCGGTGGCCATTCCGCCGCCCGAGGGAATCAAGTTCAATGCGGTTGTCGAAGGAAGTTGCTGGCTGACCGTCGATGGCGCCGGGCCGCCGATCCAGCTGCGCGCGGGAGACTGCTTCCTGCTCGCATCGCCGCGGGCATTTTCGCTGGCGAGCGATCCATCGGTTCCGCCAGTGCCTGCCGCCGACGTGTACCGGAACGTCGAACGCGGTATCGCGCACCATGGCGAACCGGTGAATTGCTTCCTGATCGGCGGCCGCTTCTCGTACGAGGAAGGCATGCCGCTGCTGCTGGGCAGCCTGCCGCCGGTGGTCATCGTAAGCGGCGACTCCGAGCAGGCGGCGGTCTTGCGCTGGGCGCTGCAGCGGCTCGCACATGAATTCGGCAAGCCATCGCCGGGGGCGTCGTTGATGGTTCGACATCTCGGTCACATGATGCTGGTCGAGATCCTGCGTCGTTACGTGGATGACGGCGCGAACAGCGATGTCGGCTGGCTTGCCGGGTTCGCGGACGCCCGGGTGAGCACGGCACTCGTCGCCATTCATGCGCAGCCTGCGCGACGCTGGACGGTCGACGAACTCGCGACCTGCTGCCACGTATCGCGTTCGACGTTCGCACTGCATTTCAAGCGGCGGCTGGGATTCGGGCCGCTCGAATATGTGCTGCGCTGGCGCGTGCAGCTCGCAATGCGGGAGCTACGACGCTCGAACGCGTCGATCTCGGCGATCGCGCAGAGGCTGGGCTACGACTCGGATAGCGCGTTCGGACATGCGTTCAAGCGCATCGCGGGTTGCTCTCCCCGCGCGTATCGCCATGACTTCGCGAGCGAGTCGGGTGATTAGCGGGCCGTTGAAAACCCTGTCGGTCGGATACATGTCCGATCCAGCGTTTCACGCCGAACAGTCTGAAATTTATGGATCGTTTGTCGCAGCGGCTTGCGTGAAGCGTAACGACAACATCAGATCGAGAATCGATCGATATTGGGAGCGCGAGCAGACCGTTGGTCAACGGTCTGCTCGGAACGGATGTGCCGTCTAATGGAAAAATGGGCGGCCCTCGGAATAAGGTGCAATTAGAACAAAATCCCGTGCCGCCGATAACTGTCAACATTGACAGGGATTATTTCAATTCGAATGGCTACCGAGTCGACGACAGCACCGCCTCGCCGATCCTTTTCGTTTGAAAATGGGCGGATGATCGCTTACGCATGACGCCATTTTGCCCATGTGGGCAACTCGCGCTCGGTGGCCGGATCATCCAGACGGATCCAGCTATAAGACGTGCCGGGCCATTCCGGAACGGGTAGCGGGGCCGCGCAGCGAATGTCAGCGGGGCCCGGCCGATAGGCCTGGGATGGCCAGAATAGCGGCATGATGCGGCGCGCTTCCATGCCTTGGCGCAATTCGGCCGGCCCGCCCGCGTCGGACACGATATCGCAGTGGAACGACCAGTCCTCTTCGCTCCAGGCGAGAAATACACTTGGCGCGCCGGCGGCATCGAACATCAGCACCGCGTCCTGATTGGGGCGCCAGTAGTATTCGACGATGCCTTCCCGCGCGGCCACCTCATCGATCAGTTTGACGATCCGTGGATCCCGGTAGGTCGCCCCCGCTTCATGCAGGCTGATGTGCCCGCGAGCCGCGCAGCACTTGCGTTTCGCGTTGTCCAGCGCGGTTGCCAGCTTGCGCGCCATCTCGACGTCGGTTTTCTTCAGATAGCAATCGATCAGCCCCGCGTTGAACGCGGCCACCGCCTCGCGCTCGTCGGCGATGCCGGTGAGCAGGATTTTCGTGCAGTTCGCGTTGCGGATGGAGGTCAGAAACTGGATGCCGTCGACCTCTGGCATCGAATAGTCCACGACCACCGCGCCCACCGCCTCGAACCGGGCGGGATCGGCCAGCGCATCCTCGCCGATCGCATTCCCGCCGGTTTTCTCCGCACCGAAATAGTCCGCAGCCATGGGGGGCGTCTCCGCATCACGCGACGACACGAAGTCGAGCGCCGCCTGGGGATGCGAAAAAAAGCGGTTCAGGCGTTCGTCCGGAAATGCGCCCCGCAGCGCCTGCAGGAAATCCGGATTGTCGTCGACGAATACCACGGACACGGGATAAAGCACCGGCTGCCTAACGAAGGGTTGCATACGAATCTCGATAAATCAGCAGAAAAAGATGCGGTACGGGAGACGCTTTACCGCGAATGACGATCGCGGCAATTATCCGGCGAAAGTGGGACGCACATCAACTGCTCGTCATTTGCCAATTCGCCATGTTTCAAACGCGCCGCTCATCAGATTTGCACGGGGAGAATCGGGCCATTCCTTCTCGTTGAAGGAATGCGCAGCTACCGCCAGTAGCGATTCAAGGAGTTATCCATGTTGACGCGAGACGCGATTCTTCACGTCCTTTCCAACGAAACGGCACATCAGTCCGAGAAAACCTTCCACCACGTGGTCGACATTTACCTCAAGGATTCCAATGCCTTCATGAACACCTATTTTGCACGCTACTTCGAATGGCAGGGCGTGTGCCGTGAACGCTGGTTTCACGAATGCATCCACAACAACCTGCTGGCAGCCGGCGGGGCGTTCGTGACGAAGCGCGCGCATCAGGAATACGTCCAGGAAACGTTTCCGTTCCAGCGTGTCGATTGCTTTCTCAATACGTTCGAGGTTCGGCAATGTTCGGCCTATCTGCTGTTTCGCTTCTACGTTGACGGACGACCGGTGTCGCTGGGGTATCAGCAAATCGTGTTTGCTGGTTCCGACAAGCGGATTCGCCGGTTTCCGCCGGGCATCATCGAGCGGGTCAAGGCGTATGAACTGATCCTGCCGTCCACCGCGAACTGAATGTGAGACCGACTTACCCGATGCGATAGCGCCGGGGAAGCGCCGGCGGATCGCGCAATGTGTCATCCGCCGGCGAACCGGGCTCCGGCAGCCGAATCGTGAACGTGGTCCGGACGCCGGGGACGGATTCACACGTGATGGTGCCACCGAGCGCTTCACATACGCGGCGGCAAAAACTCAAGCCCATGCCGGCGCCGCGACCGTGCGACTTGGTTGAGAAAAAGGCGTCGAAGATTTGAGGGAGCACATCGGGGGCGATGCCAGGGCCCGAATCGCTGAAACGCACCACGCAGTAACCGTTGCTGCGATGAGCGTCGATCTCGATCTGCCCACTGCCGCTTGCGTGGATCGCGTACAGCGCGTTTTTCAGCAAATTGAAGATGACGAAGATCACGAGCGAGTCGGATCCGAAAAACCGGATGTCCGTATCGATCGCGTCGACCGATACACGGTCTCGCTCACCCGGACGGAACGGAAAGCGATCCACCGCGGCGTCGACACAGGCCCGTATCGAATAGGCCGCGAAGCTGTGGCGATCGAGCCGGTCCAGCGTAAAGGACGCCAGGGACATCTCGACCACCGTACTCGTGGTGTCGACCTGGCGCCGGATCGACGACGCGAGCGTCGGTAGCCGCTCCAGCTGTCCGGGATACAACCCGTCGGCGCACAACCGGTGCTCCACCGCCAGCCGATACCCGCGCAGCAGCACCGGCAGGACGTTGCGCAGCTCGTCCGCGTGCAGGCCGATCGCCGCCAGCGGCGTGGCCACTTCGTGCGCGACCGTCGCCGCCAGGAGATAGGGGCCCATCAGGCCGTAGCGGACGATCGACGTCGCGAGCATCCCGAGGCTGATCGCGATGAACAGCACGCCCACCGGATAGAACTCGACGCCGTAGTTCACCGCATAGTCGGTCGCCGCGAGCGAGTAGAGGCCCAGGCTGACGAGACATTGAGTGAGCAACTGCCGGACGTCTCGCGCTAGCCCCTGCCGCCTTGCCTCGATCAGGAGCCAAGCGCTGCGGCCGACCAGTAATACCGTCTGCACGACGTGCACCGGATGCAGCGGGCCCGCCTTGGGATACGGGCCAAAGAAATGCAGGCGGAATCCATCGACGACCGCATTGCTCGTGACCAGCAGCACGGCCAGCACGACGCAGAGTCCGTAGGAGGCGAATATGATCGGCCGCTCGTCCTGACGCGACACGACCTCCGTCACGAAATGATAGAAGGTCGTCGGCAGAAAAAGGATGAACAGATAGCCGGCCTTGACCAACACGTTGGCGACGTCAGCATCGGTCGTCTGGAACAGGAAGGCCCACGTTCCCTGCCAGACGAAGGTCGTCGCGCACATCAGGGCGAACGGGACGGATATCCGCGTGAGACCCTTGGTGGCCAGCACGTAGAGGCCAAACCCGAGAAACAACGCAGATACAAACGCGGGCAAGATCGAGTACATATGCGTGAATCCACCATGTTCACTGGTCGCGCACCACTGAACTGCCTTGGCCGGTGCCATTTGCGAGAGTAGCACGCCGCGGCAGCCGGGCGAGCGCGGCGGGTTTGTCCACGGCGCCTCCGCGCATCAGAATGGTTGATCGCGCGGGCGCCGGGTAGCGTAGGCCAAAACAAACTCGTCGCCGTTTGCGAAGCAAGGTTGTCACTTCGCCGGCCCACATTGGCCGGAAGGTGCGAAATCCCCGTGAATTCATGAGGTTGCACGTCGCGAGCTCACGTTGTCACTGGCCGTGGTCTTGCGAAGACCCGTGTCAACTCCCCTGCGGTGGTTGCAGCGTTGGCAGCCTCTGTCGCGCGTTGTACGAAACCTGATTTCTGATCACACATCCACGACATCAGGATAAGTATTCTTATCACAATAGCTCGATCATTGAACCAAACTCGCGTTTTCGCGAATGCCCCGCATGCAACGGGGCGTCCGTCGTTCAGCGCCCGATCGGCAACCCGGTCGGCTCGATCCAGCCCAGCTTGTAAGCGATCAGCAGCGACAGGAACAGCGTGACCGACAGCCCGACGCGTGCCGCGAGCGACCACGCCATCCGCTTGGACTTGCCGCGATCGTGATTCATGAAATACAGCGCGAAGATCAGGCTCGCGATGATCATCGCGAATGCCACGGAAACCAGCAGAGTTTTCATTGGTGATGCCCTTGAAGATCGGAATCGGCCTGAATCAGTTCGGCCAGTTTTTGCCGCTCGTCGGCGAGCCCGCCGACGCCCGACGCCGGCCAGTCCAGCGCGACGCCATTGCCCAGCGAATCGCGCACGAGCGCCTGGTAGCGCCGGTCGTTGATCCGGCCGTGGTCCATCGTTTCCGAGATCTTGCGCCGGAACGGCAGCGGGAAACTCGCGTACGCGCGCGACAGCGCCGCATATTGTCTCGCATCGATCTCTTTCGACGATGGTATGACAGTCCAGATCACCACAGCCACGATGGCCGTGAACGGGATCGCCGTGTAGCGAAGAATGAACTTGATCGGGGTCATGAAACGGTGGGCAGAAGGGATCGCGAAGGCGCGCGGCGCGGCCATGCGGCAGCGAAACCGCAGTCCGGCCGCGTCGGACGACATTGTACTGAAAGCCCTATTCGGCTAACAGCGTATGATAATGGCATTATCATGTTCGTCACATGATTCGACTGACCCGGCACCTGTGCGCAGGCGGCGTGCCCGCCCTGCCGCCCGGTGCCGGTCTTCACGTCCGCGCCCGCGATCCGCGGCGATTGAGCGAAGCCCCGAGCCCCTATGCCAGCGCAGTACTTTCGAAACCTGACGGGAAAACACCGCAGCGCGACCGCGAACCGTCAGCTCGGGTTTTCGCTGGCGTTCGTCGCCGGCGCGGCGAATGCGGGCGGCTTCCTCGCGGTCAAGCAATACACGTCGCACATGAGCGGCATCGTGTCGGCGATCGCCGACCAGACGGCGCTCGGCGACGTGCGGCTCGTGCTGGCCGGCATCAGCTCGCTGGGGTCGTTCCTGATCGGCGCCAGTTGCTCGGCGATCCTCGTCAACTGGGGCCGCCGCCGCGGCCTGCACAGCCAGTTCATGCTGCCGCTGCTGGTCGAGGCCGCACTGCTGCTCCTGTTCGGGCTGCTCGGCAGCCACCTCGCGCTGTGGGAAACCTTCTTCGTGCCGGTGACCGTGACGCTGCTGTGCTTCATCATGGGGTTGCAGAACGCGACGATCACGAAGCTGTCGGGCGCGGAGATCCGCACGACGCACATGACCGGCATCGTGACCGACCTCGGCATCGAGCTCGGGAAGCTGTTCTACTGGAACCGGTCGGCGGTCGACGTCGACGCGCATGCGGTGGTCGCCAACCGCTCGAAACTGCGGATTCACGCGACGATGCTCACGTCGTTCTTCATCGGCGGCCTGGCCGGCGCGATCGGCTTCAAGCATGTCGGCTACGTATCGACCGTGCCGCTTGCCGCGGTGCTCGTCACGCTCGCGATCGTGCCGGTGATCGACGACCTGCTCGCGCTGCTCCGCAGCAGGAGCAGGCGCTGATCGCGCACCAGGCGCGTATTTTCGGCGGTGGCGCCGAAGATGGATCGATTATAATTTGATTAACATACCGACCACCCTCGCCCCGCAATGGAAACGAAAACCGCCCGCCTGACCGTCCTGATCGACCCCGCGAAAAAGGAAGCCTTCGAGATGCTCTGCTCGGAGCAGGATCTCACGCCTTCGCAAGTCGTGCGGCAACTGATCCGCGAGTATCTCGACCGCCACGGCGTGACGTACAAGACCAAGAGCGCGCTCGGCAAGCGCGTGAAGTAAGCGCGGCCGTACAGGCCGCGCCGGCTGCGGCGCCTACGTGGCGGTTACGCCGCCGATTTCCCATCGCCCGTGCGGCTGCGCACGCATCACCAGCCGTTGCGGGTCGACACCCTCCCCGGCCTTCATTCGCCTCGCCGTGGCCGCCAGCTTGAGCTCGCCGGCCCGTGCACACGCGAGTGCGCGTTCGAGCAGGACACGCAGCGACGGCAGCCGGTTGCCGCCCTTCCATGCGAACGCGATGAAGTTGTTGTCGTCGCCGCACGGCACCAGCGTATATGACGCACCGAACACCGAGCGCAACTGCTCGAGATGCGCCGGCAGCGCCGGATCGTCGTCCATGAAGTTGATTGCCAGCACCCCGGTTTCGCTCAGGCGCTCGTGGCATGCAGCGAGGAATGCGGCGCCCGCACAGCGGCCCCGCATGCCGTCGGCGACGAACGCGTCGCGCAGGATCACGTCCGTCCTGACATCCGCCCTTTCCAGATGATCCGCGCCGTCGGCGCATACCACCCTGAACCGGCCGTCATCCGCGGGAATCCTGAAAACGTCTCGCAGCGCGATCACGTCCGGGTTGATCTCGACCGCGTCGATCGCCGCGCCGGGCAAGTGCCGGTAGCAGTACTTCGCCAGCGACCCGCCGCCCAGCCCGAGCATGCAGATGTGCGCGGGCTCGGGCTGCAGCAGCAGAAAGCCCATCATCACGCGCGTATAGCCGAGCTCGAGCCGGCCCGGATCCCGAAGCGACATGAAGCTCTGCGTGCCGAAATGGTCGAAGTGCAGCGAAAGCGCGTGCTGCGTCGCCAGCACGAACGGCCGGCCGTCGTTCAGCGGCGTCGCCAGGAACCTGACGAACGCGTCGTAGGAAATTCGATCCTCGGCCATGAACGGGCAGTCGATTGCAAACGGTCGATTGGAGCGTGCGCGCTCAGACTTTCTTCAGATAGCAGGCCTTCAGCATGAAGCCGCCCATGTCGGTCTTGCAGTCGACCTCGTGATCGCCGCCGACGAGCCGGATGCTCTTGACCTTGGTGCCCATCTTAAGCGTGATCGACGAGCCCTTCACGCGCAAATCCTTGATCAGCACGACCGAGTCGCCATCCGACAGCACGTTGCCGTTCACGTCCTTGACGACATCGCCCGCCGGTTCGTCGCCCGTTTCGGCGCCGGCGCCGGCCGACCATTCATGGCCGCAGTCCGCGCATACGGTCAGCGTGCCGTCCGGGTAAGTGTTTTCCATCGCGCATTGCGGGCAGGCGGGGGCGGCGTTCATTGCAGCTTCCATTCAGGGGGAGTTGGGTCGTCGATAAAAATGCCGGGCGCGCTGGCAGCGTCGCCCGGCCGGCCTGCAGGCGCCCGCCGACGGGTCGGCGGGCCGCCTTCGGCGCACACGACATTATAATGCAATACACATATATTGAACGCTGTATTATAATCAGCGTTTTCGCGCCGTTCGCCGGACTTGCGGCCCGTTTCAACGAGAATGCCGACACATCCACGCAGGATGGCATACCCCGGCTACGCTGCCGGCTTCTCCGGGGCGTGCGGGAAAGCGCGTTTCACGTGTGCCTGGCGCACCGCCGGCCCGGCGCCGCACACCGATTCCGACGTTCCGTCCAGAGGCTTTCCGACATCGTGGCAACCGTTGTGTACGTTGAAATCGGCCCCGCGTGGAACCGCAACCGCGGCTACGCCGCACGAGAAGCCGCCGCCAACGCGGCGCGCGGTTTCGAAAGCGACATCCTGCTGATCGCGAACGGAATCAGCAGCGATGCGAAGGACAGCGCCGCCATCGTGGCGCTGCAGGTGCACGGCGGCACGTCCGCGCAAGTGCTGGCCACCGGCCCCGACGAGGAGGCCGCACTGCAGGCGCTGCTGCCCGTGCTCCAGGCGCACTGACCCGCGCGCCAATCGATGTCACGGCATCCCGCCCACCCCGAATCCCCTTTACATGAGGAAGCGATGAGCGACAACTTCACGTCCCACACCCCGAACCTGTCGGCCTCCGCCATCTGGGCACTCGAGCGCCTCGCCGATGTCCGCTACGGGCGCGACGCGCCGGCGCTCGGCTGGTCGATCGCGCGTGAGCTCGTCAGCGCGGGCTTCGTCAGCCATTCCGCACACGGCCGCTCCGGCGCGTCGATCACGGCCGAAGGGCGGACTTTCCTGAAAAGCCGGAAGTAGATCGCCAGCGGCGGCGCGTCAGCTTGATCCTTTTGAGCATCACATTGGCGATTTTGCGTCTTATGAGGATCGTTCTGCGCTTCTAAAGTGGAGTCACCCCGAACGAACGGGCGTCAACTTTCCGATCCAGGAGCCAGTCATGAGCCGCATCGCCATCCCCGCCATCGAAACCGCCACCGGCGCAACCGCCGACGTGTACGCGCAAGTCCGCAAGGTCGCCGGCGGCACCGTCCCCAACCTGTTCGCCGCCGTCGGCCATCTCGCGCCGAACGCGCTCGCGGCTGTGCTCAACGCCGAAGGCGTGCTCGCCGGCGGCACGCTGAGCAAGCAGGATCTCGAAACGATCAAGCTACTCGTCAGCGCCGACACCGGGTGTGACTACTGCGTCGCCGCGCACAACCTGCTCGGCAAGATGACGGGCCTGTCGGCCGACGCGTTGCGCGCGATCCGTTCGAGCGAGCCGAACACCGGCGACGCGAAGCGCGACGCGCTGATCCGCTTCGTGCTGAACCTGCAACGGACGAGCGGCACGATCACCGACGACGAATTCGCGGCGATCCGCGAAGCCGGCTACACGGACACGCAACTCGCAGAAATCTCGCTCGCGATCGCGCTGACGATCTTCACCAACACGTTCAACCGTATCAACGACACGGTCGTCGATTTCCCGCCTGTGAAGTAAAGCCCGCGGCAATGCCGGTATGCGGGACGGCATGCGGTCCCGCTGCCGGCTGCCGTCCGTGTTTCGAGCGCGCCCGTCGCCGGCCTCGTTGCCGCGACGGGCGTTCCTCGTCGATCACGGCCGCAGACCCGCTCGGGAGGCGCGGGGCGAAATGCGCTGGCGGCTGCCGCGCTGTTGATCGCGTTGGACAATCGTCGCGATGGGGCCGGCATCGAACCGCGCATCGACCTCGGGCTGATCAATATGTATTGCATGGAACCGGCGCGGGCGCCGTCTTCGCACCTACTCCACGTCGCCGGCCTCGCCGTCATCCGATGCGGTTGCGTCGCGCGGGCCGCCGAGCGATTGGCGCCGCCAGTCACCGGGTGTCATGCCCGCCCAGCGTGTGAACACGCGGCGAAACGCGGCCACCGACTGATACCCGACGTCGGCCGACACGGCCTCCGCGCTGGCCGATGGCTGGCGCAGCGCATTCGCGGCGAGGCTCATCCGGATGTCCGTCAGCAGGTCCGCGGCCGAGTGCCCGAGTTTCGACTGGAAATGACGCATGAAGGTCGCGCGCGACATGCTGCACAGTGCGGCGAGTTCGGGCAGCGTCCATGGCTTCGCCGGATCGTCGAGCATCGCGACGATCGCGGGTGCGAGGCGTGGCTGGCCGGCCAGCGCCAGCAAGCCGGTCGGCGCCTGCCCCGATTCGCTGATCGCGCGTAGCGCGAGCGCGAACAGCGCCGCCGACAGCGCGTTCAGGATCGCGAGGCCGCCGAGCTGCTGCTCGAGCGATTCCGCGCGCATCAATTCGACGAGGGCGGTCAGCCGCTCGGTGGCGGCCAGCGCGTCCGGCGTACGGCTGTCCGTTGCCGCGCGCACGACGAGATCGGCCGGCAGGTGGCGCCGGATCAGCCGGTCGTGCGGCGGCGCGACCACGAAGCGCCCGCACAGCATGTCCAGCCGCTCACCGGTGCCCGCGTTCTCGCCGATGAAGACGTGCCCGCCGGGCCGCTTGACCGCCGGCACCGGCGGCAGCCCACTGCCGTCGTGCAGCACGTGCGGGGAGCCGTGCGGCAACAGCACGA
Source organism: Burkholderia sp. Ac-20392 (assembly GCF_017104585.1). Classification (NCBI taxonomy): domain Bacteria; kingdom Pseudomonadati; phylum Pseudomonadota; class Betaproteobacteria; order Burkholderiales; family Burkholderiaceae; genus Burkholderia; species Burkholderia sp. Ac-20392. The sequence continues at coordinate 15,573 of NZ_JAAGPB010000010.1, read as the reverse complement.
GATCGCCGCCGCCGAGTTCTCGCAGCGTACCGTCGTCGGGATTCTCGAGGATCGCGCGGCCGCGCAGCACCGCGTGATACGGGATCTCGCACGCAGGCGATCGCTCATACGCAATCGCCCACGGCGCGCCGAACGCGCAGCGGATTTCGAGCTTCCCGGTGACCGTGACGAGCGCCATGAAGCGGCTCAGCCAGTCGGATTCGAGCGTCATGTCGAGTGGTGGAGACACATCGGAAGTGCGGCGCGCATCGTAGACAAAAATAAAGTCGTCACCGTTTGCGAAGTAAAGATGTCAACTGGTCGGACGACAATGATGACGGGAGGCGAAACCGTAGTGAATTCAGTCGGTTACGCATTGCGCATTAAAATTGTCACTGGCCGCCGCATTGCGAAGCCCGCTGTCAACTGCTCATCGACTATGTCTGCGTGGGCAGTCGCGGTCCCACACGTTGCACAGGCCGTGAGTTTCGGTTCACAATCGTGCCGTCGTGATAAGAAGGATTATCTCGCCACTTGCAGTCAAAATGCGCTTCGCCTGTCCTAACGCTGTAGTTCAACCATGAAGTTGACGCTTGTTTTCTATCGGAGCGTACGTTCACTGAGACTCCACATCCCCAAACGGCCCAGTTTTGATGCGAGTTGAAGGCGAGCCGATCGCCAATCCGTCAGCGCCTGAATCCGCTGCCTCTTCGCGTTCGCTAGCGCAGATTGTGCATTGAGCAGTTCAAGCATGCTGCCCACGCCGATCTGATACCGGCGCTGCGCTGCTTCGAATGAATGCTGGGCCAGCCCGAGCAATCTCGCACTGTTATCGAGATTCTTCGTCGCGCCTTGCAACGACTGGTAGCCGTTCCACACGTCCAGCCCCGCTTGCTGCCGCGCCTCGGCCAGGAGATCGATCTGCAATTCCGTCTGCGCATCTGCTTGCCGCACCTGATAGGTCCGAGCAAACCCTTCGAAGATTGGAATCGTCACCTGAAACCCGAGATACCATTCCCGATGCGTTGCCGGAAACACGGGGAAGCCGAGCTGCAAGCTCGTCGGCTGGTTGTTGAAGTTGTACTGAGCCACCAGGTTCAGGCGCGGCAGCCCTTCGGCCCGCGTCTGCGCCGCCTTGGCTCGTGCCGCGGCCACTTGCGCCACGGCCGCCGTGACGCCCGGATAGTGCTGCCGCGCATCCTCGATCAGCGCTACCACCGAGTCGCCAAATTCGTGATCGGGTTTCACGCCGTCGCCGACATCTGGCAGCGAGATCGGCGTCGCAGGATCAAGGTTCATGTCGGAGGCGAGTGTGCCAACGGCACTTGCCCAGTCGGCCTCGGCTTTTGTGCGACTCACGACGGCTTCCGCAAAGGCGGTTTGCGCCTGCAACTGATCGCTGATCGCGGCGACGCCCCGATCAGTACGCGCGGTCGCCGCGTCAGCACTGGTCTTGGCGGTATGTTCAACCTCGCGGGCCGCCGCGAGCGTCCCTTGCGCAGCCTGCGCCGCATAAAAATCCTTGGCGACGGTGCCGAATACCGTTTGCAGTACGGCAAGCTGGTTGGCTTGCGCGGCTGCCAGCAGTTCGTTCGCATTGCGCAGCGCCGCAGAGCGGCCGCCGAAGTCGTACAACACCCAGCTGAGCGATACGCTCGCGTTTTGCAGGTTTTTCCCGTAGTTCGAGTCGTACTGCGGATAGCCCGTGACGTGATTGCGCGCGACGTCGCGCGTACCCTGCCAACTACCGTTGATCGTCGGCAGGAATCCGGCTCGTCCAACGCCGACCCCAGCCGCCTGAATCTTGACGTTGGCCCATGCTTGCCGGGTCTTGGGGTGGTTGCACAGCGCCCGTTCAACTGCGTCCTGTAGTCTCAACGGCGTTGGCAGCGCGCCGAACGTGCATACTCCGTCGCTGCCGCCCAGCAGGTCGACTGCGGGTGTTGCCGGCACGGCGCTGTTCGTTAGTAATGGATCGAATGCCCATGTCGCGGTCGCGATTGATAAACCAGCGACGAATGCGCCGGCGACCGCTGTTCTTTGCTTAACGCTCACGCAAACTCTCCTGGCCAGTCTGAATCACCGGGTCTAGGAAGTAATGCGCGACGCTGCGCTTACCGGTCTTGATCTCGGCCGATACCGCCATCCCCGGCGTCAGGTTGATCCACGTGTCGTTCGCACGTATCCGGTTCGTTGTGAGACGAATCCTGATCGGGAACGTCAGCCCGCGCTTACGATCAGACACTGCGTCGTTAGAGACGGTTTCTACGGTGCCACGCAGGAAACCGTAGCGCGTGTACGGGAACGCTTCGACCTTGACCACGGCGGGCTGCCCCGCCTTTACGAAGCCAATGTCCTTGTTCTCGATATTCGCCTCAACCTCAAGCGTGTCGTCCGGCACGATATCCATCACGGGCGACGCTGCGGTCGCGACACCGCCCAGCGTATGAATCTTGAGTTGCTGCACGGTACCGGCAACGGGCGCCGTCAGGCTCAGCAGCTTCTGCCGCGTATCCGCCTTCGTTTCATCGTTGCGGCTCTGTGTGAGTTGTTGATTCGCTTTGTCCAGCGCATCGAGTTGTTGGCGACGGTACTGGGACGTGAGTGCTGCGATCTCGGCGCGCTGCTGCGCAATCGCCGCAACTAGTTCCTGCGCATGACTTCGTTGCGCTGCCAGTTCGTGTTCCTGGTTCAGCGCAGTCTGCTCCTTGTCCAGATAGTCGGTGCGCGCGACGTATTTCTCGTTCACCAGCGACGCGTAGTCGTTTGCCTGCCGGCGGGCCAACGGGGCGGTCGCGTCAAGCTTCGCGATCTGCTGCCGCGTGGTGCCAAGCTCAGCCTCGCGCTTCATCAGTTCGGCTTGCGCGCTGTTCAGTTTGTCGCGGTATTCGAAGTAGATGCCGTCGGCGAAGTGCTGTGCCGCGAGTTGCTGTTCGTCGCTCGCGTCTTCGACTTTCGCCAGTATCGGTGACGTTCCCTTGGTTTGCACCTGCAGTAGCGCACGGCTGCGTTCGACCGTCAGTGCGGCATCGAGTCGGCTCTGATGGGCCTTGTCGGCGTCGGCTGCCGCCTGGGTGGTGTCGAGTTCCATGAGAAGTTGCCCGGCCTGCACGCGCTGCCCATCACGCACTAAAATGCGCCGCACCACACCAGTGAGTGCGGGCTGGATCGTCTTGACCTGCTGCTTTGGGATCAGCTTGCCGGGTGCGACGGCGACGATGTCGAGCTTGCCAATCAGTGCGATCAGCACGATCAAGACGGCCAATGCGACGATGATGCGCATTGTCCACATCGGCAACGGATGAACGGGTGTCTCGGCCAGTTCGAGGTGTGCCGGCAGGAAGGCCCGTTCGTGTGCGAGGCGTGGCTTCGTATCGTTCTCGAGCCGCACCCGCCATGCCTCGCGGAAAACGGTTGCATACCGACCCATCAGCGCAGTAAGCGCCTGAATTTTCGTGATCATGGGTAATCTCAGGCGTTTTGCAGCGAGACAAGATGCGCGTAATAACCGCGCAGTTCGAGGAGCGACTCGTGCGTACCCTTCTCGACGATGCGCCCTTTGTCCATCGCGATGATGTGGTTTGCATGACGCACCGAGCTCAGCCGGTGCGCGATGATGATGACAGTCCGTCCGTCGCACATCGCCCTCATATTGTTCTGGATGATGTGTTCAGTTTCGAAGTCGAGTGCGCTGGTTGCCTCGTCGAAAATCAGGATACGGGGGTTCGTCACCAAGGCGCGTGCGATTGCGATGCGCTGGCGCTGACCGCCCGATAGGTTCGCGCCTTGCTCGCCGACGATTGTGTCGTAGCCCTCGGGCAGTTCCGAAATGAAGTCGTGAGCGCCGGCGAGCTGGGCCGCACGTATCACGATATCGAGCGAGGCAGCCGGGTCGGTCACTGCAATGTTTTCGCGAATCGAGCGGTTGAAGAGACGGTTCTCCTGCAGCACGACGCCGATCTGCCGGCGCAGCCACGCCGGTTCGGCGAGCGCCAAATCAATGCCGTCGATACGCACACGTCCGTGTTCGGGTAGATACAGGCGCTGCAGCAACTTCGTGAGCGTGCTCTTGCCCGAACCCGATCGGCCGACGATACCGATCACCTCGCCGGCCGCGATGTCGAGCGACACGTCGTCGAGAATCGTCGGTCCATCCGGGCGATAACGAAAGCGGATCGACTGGAAGCTGATGTTGCCGCGGACCGCCGGCAGCGTCTGCCGGCTTTGCGCCAGCTCGGTTCGCGTGTTCAGGATGTCGCCGAGCCGGCTCATTGAAATGCCGACCTGCTGAAAATCTTGCCAGAGCTGCGCCAGACGCAATACAGGCGTGGCCACGTGCTGGGACATCATGTTGAACGCAACAAGCTGCCCGACTGACAGTTTGCCCTCGATTACGAAGCGGGCACCCAGATACAACGTAATCAACGACACGAGTTTGCCGACCAACTGGATCAACTGCTGGCCCACGTTACCGAGCGCCGTGACCCTGAAACCCGCTGCGACATAACCTGCCAGCTGGTTGTCCCAGCGGCGTGTGAACTGCGGCTCGATCGCCATCGACTTGACTGTTTCGACGCCGGACACGGTTTCGACCAGGAACGATTGGTTGTCCGCCGTGCGAGCAAATTTCTCGTCAAGCCGCTTGCGCAGGATTGGCGTGATCAGCATGGAGATCGCCGCATAGACCGGTAGTGACACAACCACGACCAGCGTCAGCCAGACGCTGTACACGCACATCACGCCCAAAAAGATGATCGAGAAGAACAGGTCGATGACGGCGGTTAGCGCCTGTCCGGTAAGAAAGCTGCGGATATTCTCGAGTTCACGCACGCGGGCGACCGTGTCGCCGACGCGGCGCACGCCGAAATAAGCCAGCGGAAGCGCCAGCAGATGGCGGAACAACCGCGCACCGAGCTCGACGTCGATGCGACTCGCGGTGTGGGCGAATACGTAGTTGCGCACCCCCGACAGCAGAATCTCGAACAAGCCGCTGACCAACAGCGCGACGCATACGACGTTCAAGGTGTCGAATGCACGGTTGACCAGCACTTTGTCCATTACCACCTGGAACATCAGCGGCGAGACAAGCGCAAAGATTTGCAATGCCGCCGACACCAGCAGTACTTCCAGCAAGATCCGTCGGTACTTGACGACGGCGGGGACAAACCACGAGAAATCGAAATGTGCGAGTCCGCCAGCAAGCGAAGCCCGAGAAGTAATCAGGAGCGCCTGCCCACCTGTCCGCACCATCACGTCAGATTGCGCAATAATCTCTGGTCCGGCACCACCAGCTTCGACAATCAACGCCTTCTCTCCGTCACATGACGCCAACACGAAGTGTCGCCCGGATTCATCGAGCATCAATGCAGGTTTGGGAGTCTCCACCAATCGCTCTGGAGACACGCGAACACGCCGAACCTTGAGACCGAGTGAACGCCCGGCAATCTGTAAATCTCCCGCTTCGAGTTGCTCGCCTTGCATTGCAGCTGCGTGGCGAAGCTGTTCGGGATTTGCCGCAATACCGTGATATTGGGCAATTACAACTAATGCGACCAACCCAGGGTCATTCACCCGCGCCAATTCGGGCACTGCTTCGTTCATCTCAACCCCATACCGACATGTAAAATGCCACCCACATCTGCGATGTGGGTGGCCGGCTAAACGCTAATCGTCAACGCATATTGGCAACAAGTACGGTTTGCGGGCTAGCTTGCCCGTCAAGTGGCAAACTCGACGCCCCAGATACCGGCGGTGAAAATGCCGCCATGGCATGCACAAGTGCCTCAGCGTTGGGAATCGAATTAGTGGGAGAAACAGCTAATATAGTAGGCGCCGTGGAAACGCCACTATCTGTCGCAAAACTCTGCTTAAATGCATTCGCCCCGCTGCCAGGAATAACCGAAATCGGCGGACTAAACGTAATGCCTCTTGGCGAAACGCCATATGGTAACTGAATACTAAAATCCGGCTTTTCACTTCCGGCAGGATAATGCGTCCACTCAACTGGGTAGCCTGGATTGATCGGTACGGAAACCCATCCCCCACCTCCACCGCCCGGCGGAATATATAATCCGGCTGGGAGTCCGGGTACTCCAGCCTCCGTACTGCCCCCTGGCTTCCCTGGGATCGTTCCGCCAGCAATTGCAACTTTCGTAAAATCAAAATTCGGATACTCCGCCGCTGCAGGCAATGAGTATATCGCACCACTCGTTGCCTGCACCATGAACAATTCGCCTTTGATTTTCAAAACATCAACAAAACCAAGGGATGGGTGATAGAATTGCTCAGTAAATTTATCGCCATTCCAAGTGCGATTGTGCTTCTCGCCGTTTGTGCCAATCCAATGCTCCTCAACCAAAGGGGAATTGGGGTCACTCGAAGAACGAGTTGCTTCATACCATTTTCCATCAGCTAGATCAATCCGGACATGAAGACGTTGCTTATCATCAATGCTCGAGCCGACGGTCGACTGAAGATTGCCAGCCGCATCAAATTGACGTTGGGTCGATAAACGTCCCTGAGCATCGTAGCTCGATTCGGTACGTCCGCCGTCAGATCTAGCTTCGGTAATAGTCGCCAGTCGGTGACTAGGATTGTTTAGCAAAGTCCCGCTGTTATCGTAAGTGCTTCTTAGAACCAGTCGGCCGCTCGCGTCGTATTTTTCATAGCTGTCCGGCTGTCCCAGATATGGATTTCTTACGGTAATCTCCTTTGAACCATCAGCATTAAAGTGGGTTGTGGTCGTAGGTTGAAGATATCCGGGAAGAACCGACTCTTCCACCACCCGGCCATTCTGATCGTAGGTCCTTCTTACCGAAGTTGCAACATTGTTGGAGATATCTCCGACGGGGGTGCCTGACCAATCCCAAGAAAGTGATCCATTTGAATCGAAATTCCTTGACGCAACGATGAATAAATTAGGATTTATATCCTCGCTCCTGGACATGACTCCGGTATCGTAGAAATATTCTTTTCTAGAAATATATCCACCGGCATTCCAGTACCAAATCTCTTTCGAATTTCCATTCTCATAATAAAATGAGTCCCGGGAAACTGTACGCCCGTCAGGAAAATACGCCTTCAATTCCTGGCGGTTCCCGTTCAAATAAAATGATTCGAAGGTAACTACGCGCCCGTCCGTAAAGCCACGCTGACGCTGTGTCATCTGTCCAGTTTGAGGGTCAAAATTTGCCCACTCATTCGAACCATCTGGATAGGCGCGCGCATATCCTTTGGGACGCCCATTGGAATCATAGGAATTAATCCCTACAGGCGCCACGCTTTCTTCATAGATAGGTTCAAATATGCCATTGGCGTTGTATATCCAGGTCGAATGGACAGTTTTAATGCCTTCTTTCGTATAATTCTGAGTGAAAACCTTACGACCGGTTGCTGTGTCGTAACCTGTAACAGAATAATTTCCATCCGCATCGTAGATTGTTTCCTCTTTTTTCGCGCCAGATGAGTCAATGTAGCTCGAAGAGTGAATCTTAGCTCCAGAGAAAATGATATCCCTGGAATCTCCGCCAGATAGAATAATTTTTATTGACCGAGGCGATGCGTCGCTGTAGGTGAATATTATTTTATTCGCATCTATAGCTTGAGCGCCTTGCAATCCAGAATCAACATCCCGGGGATTGGTTGGATTAAAATTGTTATAGAGCTCATTCGGGTGAGAACTGTAATATTCGAAAAAATCGATGAGCCCCAGCTTACTCGGCAGAGCAGGGAATGTGCCGGCTATGTTTAATGCGCCCGCCTTGAGCTTTTCAAAAAGATTTTCAATGGGGACATCATTATTCGACGTATGCACCGCGTCCAAGGTTTTTTGTATCAATCCGTTTGCATTATCTACACCGTCCCCATTCAACAATATCTTTATTCCGGTTTTGGCGAAGATTTGTTGCTGCACAATATAATTGTTTGCCTGGGACTCCGCCTCAGTTATTGTCCCAACCGCGCCCGCCATTAGTCGATAATTCGGATCGCCAGGATTGAGGTTTGATGCAACGCCGTTAAATAAATTTCGATTGCTGGTGTAATTTACGTAATGCCCTAATTCGTAACTCAAGCCGCCAACGAATTTGATCGCCTCGCTTCCGATAATGTTTGACCCCATATCGATTCGCAACCCGCCGTTGATGCCGTTCGATGTCCGCATCCCTTCCGGATGTCCGTCAAAACGCGCCATTGGAGATGCTTTTTTATCGTCGATGTCTTTTTGGTATTGAAGCAATTGATTTACAAGAAGTGGGCTTGAATTAATTAAATCGAGCTCCTCTTTGGTTGGAGATTGCACGTCACCCCAAAGCGTCTCGAAACCAGTAATTCTTGCATCAAAATCGGACATGATCAATGACCCTCATTTATTCTTGGGAAAAATGCGCTGAACGCACACAAATCGGACCTGCATATGTGGAAATCAATTCGACAGCGATGCCTCTTTGACCGCCACTTGTACCTCTGGCATTAAATCCACCCCTTGCATTTTCGAAGCGGAATTCTTTTAAAGCACTTTTTACGTCCGCCTCGGATATGCAAATTTTGTTTACATCAAACACAGCAGAAGCATATGTCTTCACGATACGGTCACCCGCGAACTCCCTTACATAATTGAATTCACAGGGTGGTTTTCCGATATATCGCCGGTCAAAATAATCAGGGAATTTTTCATAGTAAAAGCGCTGAACAATTTTATTGCTGATTTTCGGCGGGTAATCCAGTCCGCAGACAGACAACCCTCCCTTCCCTTCAATTTTTTGCCCGCCGCTCATAATTACGCCAAGCTTCCGTGAGAAGTACTCGACATCCGAGAGATCGTTGTGAGTAACGACGTCGCGAATGCCGCTTAGAACTTCACTTGAACTTATTGACGAGTTTTCGTTCGAGCCTGCACATCCGACAATCGGTGCAATCAAGAGTATCGCTAACAAGAATAATTTCATTAATATCCATTCCGAATGAGGTACTGCATTTTTATCGTCGAGCCGCATCTTTCTCTGCGGACTCAGCCGGACATGCAACTTCGATAATTTTTCGATCCCCATTGAAGGATCGGTAGGTTGTCACACATGCTTGCTTACCGACTTGTTCGCCAAACTAAGTGAGGCACCAATGTTTTTCAAGATGGCGTCTTCCATACATCTCAAATTGGATGCTTGTCGCCACAAGCGACGAGCATTGAATTCTTGTCATCTGATGTTCTCGGTTGCAATGCATTGATGCACCAAGAAAATTGGCCGAAAGTGGCGCAAATTTTGTCAATATGAATATTAGTCTAACAACTCTAAACCGATATATCGCACATCACCGTGAGGCTGAGCAACCATGCCACTTAAGGCACAAGATGATGCATACGCGTGCATTACATACTATTACTTAGCTGTAGGGAAGTGCCTGCACTGTTCGGAAATATTGATCTCGCATTCCGTCGTATTCGGCGGTAATTCATCGACTATCATTGGAGCAAAAGTTCAGCGGTTAGCAGCATCGCCCTGTGAGGGTGAATTACAGCCCGTCGCACCATGCCGCATTGGTCGGCGCTGCTGGGCCGGCGCTATATAGCCAGGGGATGATGAGATCGATCAGTCCGGTGCTGCAGGCCAGAACCGGATTCGTATAGCGGACGCCGTGAAGGTTGATATGCGGACGGGCCCCTTGATCGAGATAGGCGTGCACACGACAGCGCTTCGCCGATTGCATCAGGCAAAGCGTGCGGCGCCGGGGCTCCGGCAACCAGTTCACGAGCGTGTGCTTGCCGCGAATGAAGTATTCCATCGCCTCGAGTGGCGTGATGTTATTCAATCCCGCATGCGGCGTGCCGTTGTAACTCGCAAGCGCATATTCGACCAGCTCCTCCAGTTCGTCGAACGATACGAACAGGCGCAGATTTCCCTTCGGGTCCGACAACGCGCGCCGCAGGTCACGCGGATGGCTTCCGGTGTAGCCCGGCAAGCGCGACGACAACCGACTGGCGATCGTGCCGAAAAAGCGCTCGATGTAGGGGCGTTCGTCCGGGCTGTGTTTCGGTCCTGCAGCGACCTAGCAGCCGACAAATTCACATAGCGCCGCCAGCGTCTCGATCGCGAGATTCGCCTTCGCGTTATCGAGTTTGATGGTTTCCCACGTCACGTAGGCTAGTTCCGGCAAACGCTGGGATGGGCACCCATCCATGGGACCGTAGCCGAGCTCGAGAATCGTGAAGTCTCGGGTCCGATGCGGCTCGAGCGCCGCCTCGACGGTCTTGATGACGTCGTAGCGGCTATACTCTCGCGCCAGCACGAGACGATACCCGAGCACCGCGCGCGTACACACGTCGATGATGACGAGCAACCAGACGCGCTCGATCTCGAATTCATGCGTGAAGCCCAGCGGATCGTGCATCACGACCTTGAGCCGGATATCGAGCCGGTGGCCGTCGAATTCGACGATTTGAAACGGACGCGTCGCGGCCGGAACGGCGAAGTCATTGTCGCGCGGCAGGCCTTTCAGGTGCGTCGTACCGGCGGCCCGCGCGGCCGTACCGAAGCCGCGCAGCAATTCCGCTTTCACGCGGGCTGAGAGCGATCGGACCGCGTGGCTGGCCGTATTGAACGGATAGTCCGCAGCCACGAGACCACACTGCCGACATTGCTGCAGAAAGCCCGCGTGCAGCCCCTGCAGGCCGCGCAAGCGCGTCCGCAGTTCGCCCCCGGTCCGAATCTCCAGCAGCGCCACGCGATGTTGCTTGATCTGCAACTGCAGCCACGCTGCGAGTGTCGGGGAGCGCTCGAGCAGTTGCGACAGCGCGCCGACGGCGCCGCGGCTGCCACGCTCGCCGCTCAATATGACAGGACTGATGCGAACGTAATCGGCCACGCGCGTGTGCGCGAGCAGCGCACGAAAGCCATAAATGCGTCCGTCCGGATGGGCGGCCAGCGCACGTTCGAGTAGGCGATAGAGTTGGCGACGGTCGACACCCGTAGTCCGTTCGATTTCCTTGATTGTCGCGCCACACGCGTACTGCTCGATCGCCTTCGTACGCGCCTGGACGGATTTGCGCGCGGCGGAGTCGAACTCGGTCCACGCGAGGGTCGGCCACATCGTCGGATCCAGTGCCTGGAATTCGGACTTGCGGCGTGTCATCATGCCGCTCCGATCGAGGTGAAACGAGTCAGCAGCGATAGCGGTTCGGTACGCAGATCGACTGCGCTGATGTGTCCGGCGTGCAGGAGCCCAAACACGGCCGCACGGACCAGCACCGGATCGCCGACGGTGAACTCCCGCTCGATCTCCAACAGCGTATGCGGTACCGTCACGAAAGTTTCGACGGCGCGCTGGAGCGAAGACGGGACGAGGCCACGCGACGCGACCAGACAGGGCAGCATGTGCCGCCAGTTGTCGATCCAGATGTGCGCGGCCGCAAGGTCGGTTGACGTCACCGGACGGATGGAGGCCGCGTTCGGCTCGCCCTCCAGCGGTGAAGCGTGCGGAATCTCGGAGACTGAGTCTGACAGGAGAACGAACTCTTGCCGGCCGTCAAAGTCGACCCAGAAATCGACGAGCCGGCGCGCTTCGCCGATCTGCACGTAGCCCGACGCTCACAAAATGTCCGGACGGTGGGATCCGTCTCGATGAGCAGCCACAGTTCGGGCGCGCCGCGTTGGAACAGCGTCAGTCGGCGATTGAGTTTGAGGCTGAAAGCGTCCAGCCGAGGTGCGCCGCGTGGTCGCGACATCGTCACCGGCCGCATCGCGTGCCGGGAATCGTCCATAAGATCAGGGCCTTACGGTCGGGCTTCGAAGTCTACGACGCGAATTGACAAATTTAATCCGGACATATGCGAATTGACGAGTTTATTTTGGCGATACTTTCAATAATGTCGTCAACTCAGATGCCGAATGCCTTACCCGGTGGGGATTCTGGAGTGACAGAATTAATTTGCTCTACGCGCATCGCGTGAAATTCCGATTATCGCGCGGGAAGTCGATCTCATCGCGCTCGCTTCCTGTTCGGCGCCTGATGCAACGGCGTCGCTTCCGACCGCCTGCCGCGTCACCAGTGCGGATAAGGGTTTTGCTATCATTCCGGCTCTCCGTCTTGCCGAAATGGACATGCCCGCTCGCAGAGTGCCGCCATCGCCTGCCGTCAATCGCACGCCGCCGCTCGCCGAGAAACATCGCCGCCCGCTCTGCCTGCGGGTGCGTGAACGGGACCCAACCCGCGCGGCATCGACGTGCTGACGGCCAGGCCGTCCCATGCCCCCCTCCTTTCCGGAAACCCCGATGCCAGTCATTTCGTCCCCGCCCGTTCTCGACACACCGCGTCTCATCCTCGAAGGCCATCCGCTCGGCGACTTCGACGCGCTCGCCACGATGTGGGCCGAGCCGAAGGTCGTCGAACACATCTTCAACGGCGAGCCGTCCGCGCCGCGCGACTCGTGGATGCGCATGCTCGCGTATCGCGGGCTGTGGCCGCTGCTCGGCTATGGTTACTGGGCGATTCGCGAGAAGGCATCGGGCCGCTATGTCGGCGATCTCGGCTTCGCCGATTTCCACCGGCTCATCGAGCCGTCGATTCGCGACGTGCCGGAAGCCGGCTGGGCACTTGCGACGTGGGCGCACGGCAAGGGTTACGCGACCGAGGCGCTTTCGGCTGCGCTCGCATGGCTCGACGGGCAACAACGGTTCGAGCGCAGCGTGTGCCTGATCGCGCCGACCAACGTCGCGTCGATCCGCGTGGCCGAAAAGGCGGGTTATGGGGAGCCGGTGCAGATCCGGTTCAACGACACCGACTCATTGCTGTTTTCGCGCGCGAGCCGACAGGCTGTGGTCGAGTGACAGGTTATCGCCGGCGTGCCGCATCAACTTGCGGGCGCCGGTGCGCCCTCGCTGTTCATTCCACCGCCAGCTCATAAAGGCTCGTAAAGAGCCCGTTGTCCATCGGCCAGCAGTTGCCGCAATCATCGAGCAAGATCCAGTCACCCGACTTCACCGAACGCCAGCCTTCCGGCGTGGCGACCGCCCGGCCGCCTTCATGGGTCTCCACCCGATCATGGTCGCCATCGACGAACCACCGTGTTGCATCGACATAACTGACGCGTTTTCGAAATCGCATACCGCCACCGAAACGTTGAGAACTGGCAGGCACTTCCAAAGACGTGTCCGCGTATTGAGCATGGGTGTCGCGAGGGACCGTGATACTCACGAGAGCCACGAAGAGGATCGGGAAGTCATCGCATCGGCCCCGAGCGACAGCTGCCGTGCCGCCAGCCGCGTGTCGTGCAGCGCCTTCCGGCCCTCGGCGACGAGGGCTTCCAGCGTTTCCCGTGCGGCGGTGGAGATCCGGATATCGATCTCCCGCATCTTCCCGATGGCCGCGTGAACCTCGTCGGGTTGATCGGGCACCAGCGTCATCAGGAACGTCGAACGTGTTTCGGCGGCCCGGACGGCCTCGCTCCAGTCGGCGCGGGCGACCGCGACTTCGATCGCGTTCGTGAGTGAATCGAGATTCCGGATGATTTGAAGTGGCGTCATTTCGCATTCCTATCAGAACATCGTACCGGCCGCACGTTGGCGCCTGGCAGGCCAGGGCAACGTCGACACCGATCTGCACGCGTTGAGCACCGTGCCGTGGCTTGTCGCATGGTCGCGACCCAGGGAGCAACTGCACGCCATCGGCCCCGCCTTCGCATGTGCATTCTCGTCGGCAACCCACCGGAAGCCGGCGTGGATCACGCTCGCCACTGAATTTCCACAATTGTAAGGAGCCGGACCCCACTCCTTTGGTAATATTTTGTAATGATATGTCGAGCAATCTTTACCGGAATGCGGCTCGGGCGGGTGTCCGTTGCACGCACAATTTTTCCGCAAACGTTTTCGCGCAAACGACACCTTGTCCGGCATCGCTGCCAGCCATGCATCGGACATCATGCCGAGCCTTCTCCCCCGAGCATCGTCCCGTTCCACGACGACACGATTCCACACTTTCGTCCGTTCGCTGCGCTGCACGGCGGGAATGGATTGGCGTACCGGCGGGTGGGCCGAACGATTCAGATTTCGCCACATTCCACCGGAATGTTTCGCAGTATCATGCGCGTCTTTTCGGCTCCCTCATGTTCGGACTGGGCCTGAGCGCTCGCCACTTTCCCGTCTCATCCCCTCGTTTAGCGATGCCCATCCGAATCCTGCTCGTCGAAGACGACGTCCAACTGTCCGCGCTGATCGCAGACTATCTGCGCATGCATCAGTACGAGGTGGACACACTGGTCGACGGCACCGACGCCGTGTCCACGATCGTCGCGTGTCGTCCCGACCTGGTGCTTCTCGACATCAACCTGCCGGGTAAGGACGGCTTCGAGATTTGCCGCGAGGCACGCATGCGATACGACGGCATCGTCATCATGATGACGGCCCGCGACGAACAGTTCGACGAGTTGCTCGGCCTGGAATTCGGCGCGGACGACTTTCTCCACAAGCCGATCGAGCCACGCATCCTGCTCGCGCGGATCAAGGCCCACCTTCGACGGATACGCATGCGCCCGGACGATGCCGCACCGGCATCGCCTCATCGTTTCGAGTTCGGCAAGTTTTCGATCGACCGGGCGGATCGCAAGGTTCGCCTTCCCGACGGTAGCGCGCCTCGCCTGACGTCGACCGAATTCGACCTGCTGTGGGCGCTCGTCTGCCAAGCCGGCGAGGTGGTCAGCCGGGAAGACCTGACGCAGTTGCTACGCGGCATCGAGTTCGACGGCTTCGACCGCTCGATCGACGGCCGCATCTCGAAGCTGCGCCGCAAGCTGCGAGATGACCTGACGGAACCGAAGCGAATCAAGACGATCCGCGGCAAGGGCTATCAGTTCAGCAAGCACGCCTGGGATTGATGCGGCATGCGCGGCGACGCGCTGCATCGCGGGTGACCTGTCGTGGCACACAACGTCACGCGTTGATCGGCTGCCCACCCGCCCCTGCGACCGCGACCATTCGGGTTCATGCAGGTCGACAACCGGACACCGTCACGTACCCGTCGTCTTCTCGCCGAGCGCGGTAACGGGCGTCTCCGGATCGCGCGCAAGCCCTTGCGCGAACACCTTCAACCCTTCGAGCAACGGCGTCAACGCGTCCCACAGCGCTTCGTCGTGCAGCAACCGGTACGCGCCACGCACGCCGGGTGCGACGTGCTCGTGCTGCGCCGGCTGCCACGCGCCGACGTGGTGCAGCGCGTCGGCGGCCGCGAACACGGCCTTGCCGAACTGCTCCGGCGGAATGCGCGACAGCGCCATCAATAGCACCGCGAGATTCTGCATGCCGCTCTGCATGCCCGGCTTGTCGAGCGCATCGACGAACGTGTCGGCGAGCCGCGCGTTCGCGCTGACGACCTCGGTCGCCAGATGCAGGAATCCATGCCGGTGCAGGCTGCCGAGCAAATGTTCGAGCGCGTCGTGCGCGCTGGGCTCCGCGTGCGGAGGCGTCGTGTCGGGGGACTGACGTTCGGTCATCGGCTTTCTCCGGTTGGGACGCCACGTGGCTGCCGCGACGGCGGCCACGCGCGCCGGTTGCGTCTCGCTCGTCTGACACCGTGTGCCCGCCAGCCGCGGCCGCCCTGCGCGGCGACGGG
>NZ_JAAGPB010000109.1:0-20974 GCF_017104585.1 Burkholderia sp. Ac-20392 | reverse complement strand
GGCCCCGCGCCGACCACCGCGACATGGCGGCCCGTGTCGGGCGCGCGCGTGAAGCGCACCGCGCCGGTCTCCATCGCCCAGTCGGTTGCATGCCGCTGCAGCGCGCCGATCGCGACGGGCTGCGCATCCTGGTGGTTGCGCACGCATGCGCCCTCGCACAGGATCTCGGTCGGACACACGCGTGCGCACATCCCGCCGAGCGGATTCGCCGACAGGATGTCGGTCGCGGCGCCCTTCAGGTTGCCGTTGCCGATCTTGCGGATGAAGCTCGGAATGTCGATCTGCGTCGGGCAGGCCTGCACGCACGGCGCGTCGTAGCAGTAGTGGCAGCGGCTGGCCGCGGCCGCGGCGGCAGTCGGATCGAGCAGCGGCGCGATATCGGCGAATTCGCACGAGAGTTGCGTGGACGACAGGCGATGCGCGGCGATATCGCCGGTTGGCTTGGTGGTCATACGCGTTCCTTCGACTGGGTGGAGACAAAGCCGTCCCCGCCGGCTGCGAATGCACAGTCGGGGCGGTCATTCTTGGGAATGCTACGGTCAGGCTGTCAGGCACTGAGCAGCCTGCCGGCTGCTACGGTCCAGGCGTCATGAAGCCGGCTCGCATGCGCGCGACAGCATCGCGTGCAGCAGCACGTTCGCGCCGGCCTCGACCCACGCGGGCGTCGCGTCCTCGATCTCGTTGTGGCTGATGCCGTCGACACACGGCACGAACACCATCGACGTCGGCGCGACCTGCGCGAGGTAGCACGCATCGTGACCGGCACCCGACACGATGTCGCGATGCGAGAAGCCGAAGCGGTCGGCCGCACTGCGCACGGCTTCCACACAGGCAGCGTCGAACGCGACCGGCTTGTAATAGAAAATCTGCTCGAGTTCGGTCTCGAGCCCGATGTCGGCGGCGATGCGCGCCACGCCGTCACGCAGCGCGGCGTCCATCTTCGCGAGCACCGCGTCGTCCGGATGACGGAAATCGACGGTGAAAAATACGCGGCCGGGAATCACGTTGCGCGAGTTCGGGTAGACCTGCATCATGCCGACCGTCGCACAGCCGAACGGCGCATGATCGAGGCCGATCCGGTTGACGAGATCGACCACGCGCGACGCGCCGAGCAGCGCATCGCGGCGACGCGGCATCGGTGTCGGCCCCGCGTGCGCTTCCTGGCCCGTGAACGTGATCTCGTACCAGCGCTGCCCCTGCGCGTCGGTCACGACGCCGATCGTCTTGCACTCCGCCTCGAGAATCGGCCCCTGCTCTATATGCAGTTCGAATGCGGCGTGCAGCTTGCGTCCGCCGCAGGGCACGTCACCCGCATAGCCGATGCGCGCCAGTTCCTCGCCGATCGTCTTGCCGTCCACATCCTTGCGCGACAGCCCGTATTCGAGCGGAAACACGCCCGCGAACACGCCGGAGGCGACCATCGCGGGCGCGAAGCGCGAGCCTTCCTCGTTGGTCCAGATCACGACCTCGACCGGATGCTCGGTCTCGATGCCGTGATCGTTGAGACTGCGAATCACCTCGAGGCCGCCGAGCACGCCGTAGATGCCGTCGAAACGGCCGCCCGTCGGCTGCGAATCCGCGTGCGAGCCCGTGACGACCGGCGCCGCATCGGCCACGCGGCCCGCGCGGCGCATGAACACGTTGCCCATCGTATCGACCGTCACCGTGCAGCCGGCGGCCTTCGCCCAGCCGACGATCAGGTCGCGGCCGGCCTTGTCGAGATCGGTCAGCGCGAGGCGGCACACGCCGCCCTTCGGCGTCGCGCCGATCTTCGCGACTTCCATCAGGCTGTCCCACAACCGCTTGCCGTCGACCTTGATCGACGTGTCGAAAGCTGCCCGCTTCACTGTTTCCGATACCGCGTTCATTCGTATCGCTCCTGTGGGGTCGGTGATATCGTCAGCCCGGTCTGTGCCGGTGCGTGTCATGCCTGTTTCGGGGCAACGGCGCCCAAGCGCGGTGCATGCCCCGATCGTTCGCGAAGATCGTCCGACGAATCCGGTTGAAAGATTTCCGCCGCCCGTCGAATCCTGTCCGATTGGACAGGTTTTAGACGATCAAAATGACCAAATCAATCTCTTTCTTGCGTGAATGAATGGAGCGAGAAACGTGCCATCGCAACGCAGCATGGCGATGAATGCGCGATATCGGTACGCGTGCGTTCGATGCGAATCAGCGGCTAGAATGAAGCCCAACGCGGCACGCCCGCCGCGCGAGGGCAACGATGAGACATGACGAGGCGGCAACCGAAGCCACCGACAGCGACGAAACGCCCGCGCCTTTGCGGCGACGCAAGGCGCACATCCGCGAGTCCAACGAAGCGCATCTGCTCGCCTGTGCGGAGGCCGTGTTCGCGGAACGCGGGCTCGACGGCGCGAGCACCGCGATGATCGCGGAGCGCGCGGGCCTGCCGAAAGCCAACCTGCATTACTACTTCCCGACGAAGCTTGCGTTGTACCGCCGCGTGCTCGACGACCTGTTCGAGGACTGGCATCGCGCGGCCGGTTCGTTCGAGGCCGACGACGATCCCGTCGAAGCGATCGGTGCCTACGTGCGCGCGAAGATGGCGCTGTCACGGCGGCGTCCGCTCGGCTCGAAGGTCTGGGCCAACGAGATCATCCACGGTGCGGAGCACATGCAGGACATCCTGTCGGAACGCGTGAAGCCGTGGTTCGATACACGCGTGAAGGTCATCGACGGCTGGATCGCGCGCGGGCTGCTTGCGCCGATCGACGCGCATGCGCTGATGTACCTGATCTGGGCCACCACGCAGCACTACGCGGATTTCGATGCGCAGATCCGCGCGCTGAGCGGCAAGCGCACGTTCACGCAGAAGGCGTTCGACGAGAAGACCGAACAGATCGTGCAGCTCGTGATTCGCGCATGCGGGGCGGTGTCGCCGCACGCGAAGGACTAGCGCGACAACGCGATCCGCCCAAAGCAAAACGGGTATCGCACAGGTGATGCCCGTGCGATACCCGTCGTACGCGTCGCAGCATGCGTACTGCGCGTGATGCGTTACACGATGCGCTCGATCGCGATCGCCGTCGCCTCGCCACCGCCGATGCACAGCGACGCGACGCCACGCTTCATCCCATAAGTCTCGAGCGCGGCCAGCAGCGTCACCATCACGCGCGCCCCCGATGCACCGATCGGATGCCCCAGCGCGCACGCGCCACCGTGCACGTTGACCTTCTCGTGCGGCAGGTCGAGATCGCGCATCGCGGCCATCGGCACCACGGCGAACGCTTCGTTGATTTCGAACAGGTCGACGTCGCGCAGGTTCCAGCCGGTTTTCTCCGACAGCTTGCGCAGCGCGCCGATCGGCGCGGTCGCGAACAGGCCCGGCTTGTCCGCGTAAGTCGAATGCCCGACGATCACGGCCTTCGGCGTGAGGCCGAGGCGCTCCGCTTCCGAGCGGCGCATCATCACGAGTGCGGCCGCGCCGTCCGAGATCGACGACGCATTGGCGGCCGTCACCGTGCCGCCGTCGCGGAATGCAGCCTTCAGCGTCGGGATCTTGTCGAGCCTCGCCTTGCCCGGCTGCTCGTCGATCGACACGACCGTTTCGCTCTTGCCCGCCTTCACGGCCACCGGTGCGATCTCCGACACGAAATGCCCGTCGGCGATCGCACGTTGCGCGCGCGTCAGCGATGCGATCGCGAACGCATCCTGCGCCTCGCGCGTGAACTGGTACGCCTGCGCACAATCCTCGGCGAACGTGCCCATCAGGCGGCCCTTCTCGTACGCGTCCTCGAGCCCGTCGAGGAACATGTGATCGAGCACCTGGCCGTGACCCATGCGCATCCCCGCGCGCGCCTTCGGCAGCAGGTACGGCGCATTCGTCATGCTCTCCATCCCGCCCGCGACGGCGACGCCTGCCGAGCCCGCCAGCAGCAGGTCGTGCGCGAACATCGCGGCCTTCATCCCCGAGCCGCACATCTTGTTGACCGTGGTCGCGCCCGCCGCGAGCGGCAGCCCGGCCTTCAGCGCGGCCTGCCGCGCTGGCGCCTGGCCCTGGCCCGCCGGCAGCACGCAGCCGAACACGATTTCATCGATGCGCTCGGCCGGCACGTTCGCGCGCTCGAGCGCCGCACGAATCGCTACCGCGCCAAGGTCGCTCGCGCTGGCTGCCGCCAGGTCGCCCTGAAAACCACCCATCGGCGTACGCGCCGTACCAACGATTACGATCGGATCCTGAGTCGTCATGATTCGCTTCCTCCAGTGTCAGCGCGGTGCCATGCGCAACGCGCCATCGAGACGGATGACTTCGCCGTTCAGCATCGTGTTCCCGGCGATGTGGCGCACCAGCGCCGCAAATTCTTCCGGGCGGCCGAGCCGCGGCGGGAACGGCACGCTCTTGCCGAGCGCGTCCTGCACGTCCTGCGGCATGCCGGCCATCATCGGCGTCGCGAAGATGCCCGGCGCGACCGTCACGACACGAATGCCGAACCGCGCGAGCTCGCGCGCGATCGGCAGCGTCATGCCCACCACGCCGCTCTTCGACGCCGCATACGCGGCCTGCCCGATCTGCCCGTCGAACGCCGCGACCGACGCGGTGTTGACGATCACGCCGCGCTCGCCTTCCGCATTGGCGTCCTGCTTCGACATCGCTTCGGCAGCCAGCCGGATCATGTTGAACGTGCCGACCAGATTGATCGACACCGCGCGCGCGAAGCGGTCCAGCGAATGCGGACCCTCGCGGCCGACCACCTTCTCGCCCGGCGCGACGCCTGCGCAGTTGACGAGCGCGTCGATGCGACCGAACGCGTCACGTGCGGCGGCGACGGCCGCCTGGCCATCGGCTTCGCTCGTGACGTCGGTCTTCACGAAGCGTGCGGCCGCACCCAGCTCGTGCGCGAGGCCCGCACCCGCCTCTTCGTTGACGTCCAGCAGCACGGCCTTGCCGCCTTCCGCGACCACCATGCGCGCCACCGCGGCGCCAAGGCCCGAACCGGCGCCCGTAATCAGAAAAACACGATCCTTGATATCCATTCGCAGTCCGTACAGGTTGTGTTCAGGGTTGAGCGGCCTTCTCGGCTTCCATCTTGCGCAATACGAAGCGCTGGATCTTGCCGCTCGGTGTTTTCGGCAGCGCGTCGACGAAGTCGATCGCACGCGGATAGGCGTGCGCGGACAACCGCCGCTTCACGTGCAGGCTCAGTTCCTCGGCCAGCGCCGGCGTGCCGTCGTAGTCTTTCGACAGCACGACGAACGCCTTGACGATTTCCGTGCGTTCCGCATCGGGCACGCCGATGACGGCGGCCTCGCTCACGGCCGGATGCTCGATCAGCGCGCTTTCCACGTCGAACGGGCCGATCCGGTAGCCCGACGACGTGATCACGTCGTCCGCGCGGCCGATGAAGCTCACGGTGCCGTCCGGTTCCAGCTCGACGTTGTCGCCGGTCCGGTAATAGCCGCCCGCGATCGCCGGCGTGTCCTGCTGCCAGTAGCCGTGGAACCACAGCAGCGGCGAGCGCGCGATGTCGATCGCCAGGTTGCCGGGCTCGCCGGGGCCGAGCTCGCGGCTCGCTTCGTCGAGCACCGCGACGCGGTAGCCGGGCATCGCAAAGCCGGCCGAACCGGCGTGGATCGCATGCGCGAGGCCGTGGTGGTTGTTCACGACCATTCCGAGTTCGGTCTGGCCGTAGTGATCGTAGATCGGCGCGCCGAGCGCCGCGTCGAACCAGCGCACGACTTCCGGATTCAGCGGTTCGCCCGCGCTGCTGACCACGCGCAGCTTGCCCTTCAGCCGCGCCGCCGCTTCCGTCCCGGCCGCCATCAGCATCCGGTAGGCCGTCGGCGAGCCGGCGAGGCTCGTGATCCCGAGCCGTTCGATCACGTCGTACGTGCTGTCGACCGTGAAACTGCCTTCGTAGAGCGTCGTCGCGTGGCCCAGCAGCAGCGGGCCCGTGATCGCGTAATAGAGGCCGTACGCCCAGCCCGGATCGGCGATGTTCCAGAACCGGTCGCCGGCACGCAGGTCCACCGCCTCGCGCATGTACGCCCCGAAGGCGAGCAGCGCGCGCAGCGGCACCGGCACGCCTTTCGGCAAACCCGTCGTGCCCGACGTCGACATCATCATGAACAGGTCCGTGCCCTTGCGCAGCACCGGTTCGAACGAATCGGACTGCGCGTCGAGCGCCGCGCGGAAATCGATGTCGCGTTCCGGCAGCGTCTCACCCGGTTCGCGCACCGTCGCAACGCTCGGGCAACCGGCGATCTCGTCGAGCTTCGCGCGATTCGCGACGTTGGTCACGACCAGGCGCGCGTCGCTCATGCGCAGCCGGTGCTCGATCGCTTTCGGGCCGAACGCGGTGAACAGCGGCTGGTAGACGGCGCCCGCGCGCCACGTGCCGAGGATCGTCGCGACGAGTTCGGGCGTGCGCGGCAACAGGCCTGCCACCACGTCGCCCGGCTTCACGCCCTGCGCGACCAGCAGGTTCGCGACGCGTGCCGACAGCGCCTTCATCTGCGCAAACGTGTAGCGGTGGTGCTGCCCGTCGGCGTCGATCCAGTCGAGTGCAATCGCGTCCGCCGATGCGTGCCGGTCGCAGCATTCCACGCACGCGTTCAGGCCGCGCTCCAGGTCGCCGTGCAGTTGCTGCGCGGCGGTCTCGATACTGAACCGGGCCACGGCGTCGGCGTAGGCCGGCACCGCTTGGGCGGTAGCTCCATCAGACATGCGTGTCTCCTGTGCGTTATGCCCGCCGGCGAGCCAGGGGCGCGACGGGGATAGTTCGATAGTAGACAGCCCACACATTGCAATCAATGACAAACAGAATCTAGAATCGTGATCGCTTTTGCCATGTCGGGAGGATGCAGGAAAATGGGGCCGCAGATGATTTCGCCGGATTTCGTCGACGACGCGCTCGCGTGCCTGCGCCGGCAAGGCCTTCCGACGGAGCCCGTGCTACGCGCCGCCGGCCTGCCGGCCGCCGTGCGCGAGCCCGTCACGCCGCAGCAGTACGGCCGGCTGTGGCTCGCGATCGCCGGTGCGCTCGACGACGAGTTCTTCGGCCTCGCCGCACGCCCGATGCGGCATGGCAGCTTCACGCTGCTGTGCCATGCGGTGCTGCACGCCGGCACGCTCGACAAGGCGCTGCGGCGCGCGCTGCAGTTCCTGCGCATGGTGCTGGACGAGCCGCATGGCGAGCTCGTCGTGGCCGACGGGCAAGCGCAGATCGTGCTGACGCAGACGGGCACGCCGTACCCGGCGTTCGCATACCGGACGTTCTGGCTGATCCTCCTTGGCGTCGCGTGCTGGCTGATCGGCCGGCGCATCCCGCTGCAGCGCATCGATTTCGCGTGCCCGAGCCCCGACCAGCGCAGCGACTACCACCAGTTCTTCGGCGTGCCCGTGCATTTCGACCGGCCCGACAGCCGGCTCGCGTTCAACGCCGCGTACCTCGCGCTGCCGACGATCCGCTCCGAGCAGGCGCTGAAGACCTTCCTGCGCGGCGCGCCCGGCAACCTGCTCGTCCGCTACCGGCACGATACGGGCTGGGTCGCGAAGACCCGCGCGCAACTGAAAACGCTACCCGCTGCGGAGTGGCCCGACTTCGATACGCTGGCCGTGCGCCTCGGCACGACGCCCGCGACGCTGCGGCGGCGTCTGCGCAGCGAGGGGCAAAGCTTCGCGGCGATCAAGGACGAGCTGCGCGGCGCGCTGGCCCAGTCGCTGTTGCGCGGGAATGCGCTGAGCGTCGCGGAGATTGCGGCCGAGCTCGGGTTCACCGAGCCGAGTGCGTTTCATCGCGCGTTCCGGAAATGGACGGGTACGAGCCCCGGTGCGTTCCGGCGGGACGTGCATGCGGCGGAGGGGGAGCCGGGGGTGGCGAGCGGATGATGCGGCAGGCCGTCGTCAACAAGCATGCACGGCCGACACGGAAACGCTCACGCGACGCTGCTAGGATGCGACCTATCGACTGCCGTTCGTAATCCATGAGCGACGGCGAACACTCGACCCACCACCACCGCTCCCGCTCCGATGCAAGCAACCCACTTTTCCGACGCTGAACTGGCCGACCTGCGCGCGCACGGCATCGTACTGTTTGCCGACCGCGTGATCTTCGACGCGCAACCGCCGATGCCGGCCGACCAGATCGCGGCCGTGCAGGCCCGCTGCCACGGCGACCTCCCGCCCGCGCTGCTCGAGCTGTGGCGCACGACGGCCGGCGGCAGCCTCGACTACGACCTGACGCTGGAGATGAACGGTCATATCGAAGGGATCAGCTGGGGTGAGCTGTTCTACAACGACAGCAACGGCTACCGCGACCTGCAGGGCTGGATCGACCACGAACTCGAACTGGCCGAGGAAGCCGCCGAGGAGGATTCGCGCACCTGGAACGGCAGGCTCGACGTATTGCCGTTCGGCGGATTCGAGTACTGCGACCGCATCTACATCGTGACGGAACCCGACGCAAAAGATTGCGGCCACGTGCTCGCGTGGAAACAGGGGCTGCCGCCTGCGTGGCGCGGCGCGATGCATGAGGATGGACTCGCCACGATTGCGCCGGACCTGTACGCGGCATTCGGCGCGCTGCAGTTGAACGCGGACCCGCTGGAACCCGGCGACAGTGGCACCGGCATGACGTTTCTCGAGTATGTCGATGAACTCCGCGCCGAGCATGGCCTGTCCGAACCGCTAGCAGACAAGCTGATCGCGTTCTATCGCCGGGCCATGATCGACTGGCGCACGCCGCTCGCCGCCGGCACGCTCGCTGCCCAACCCGCCCTCGCGCGCCAGGCGTTGCGAGACGCGATCGACCACGACGACACGGCGCTCACGCTGCAACTGGCGCCGCTCGTCGCGAATCTCGGCACGGCGCTCGCCAACAGCTCGATCCCGACCGACTACGCGCTGCGGCGCAAGAAGTTTGCCGCCGCCGCCGCGTTGCTCGAATCCGGCGCGCCGGTCGCGCCGGATTCGCTGGAGTCCGCGTCCGGCAACGTGCCGGTCGCGCTGATGCGCGCACTGCTCGACGCCGGTGCACAACCCGATGCCGACGCGATGGCCCGCTGTGTCGCCGGCGGCGGCGCCGACAGCGCGCGCCTGATCGGTGCGGCACTGGCGGCACGAGGCGTTGATGCGGCCACCGCCTACCGCACGGCGAGTGCAACGCTGCTGCGCAAGTTCATCGCCGACATCGCCGAGGTCCGCAAAGGCAAGCTGAGCCACTACCTCGGCCTCGACGGCCTCGAAGCCCACGCAGAACGCCTGCGGACATTCGTGCTGTAACGTGACGCAGACTCACCGGGAAACCCCGTCCACGCTCGCGGCAACGCCCTGCAGCGGCCGCGAGAACAGCTTGCAGCCCGCGTAGTAGACGAGCGACGTCAGCGACAACCCGACGATCCATGACACATCCGCGCCGCCGAGCCGGCTCGCCAGTTCGCCCGTATAGAGATCGGTCGCCATGAACGGCGCCTGCGCGACGATGCCGATGACATACGAACCGACGGCGATCGTATTGAAGCGTCCGTAGATACCGCCATCCTGCCGGAAGAACGAACCGACGTCGTACTCGCCGTGACACACGAGGTAGTAGTCGACGAGGTTGATCGCGGTCCACGGCACGAGCACGTACAGCAGCAGCAGGATGAAGTTCGTGTAACCGGCGAGGAAATTGTCCTGCCCGAACAGCGCGATCGCGAGCGCGATGCCGCACAGGACGATCGCGGTAATCGCCCGCGCACGCGCCTTGCCCGACCACGACGGAAAGAGCGTCTGCAGCACCGTGATGGCCGACAGCGCACCGCAATACAGTTCCATTGCATTGCTGGCAGCAATACCGAACGACAGCACGACGATCACGAGCACGCTGATCCCTTGCGTGAGGCCCGTGAGGCCGCTCACGACATTGCCGTCAGGTGTCGCAAGACCCACCAGGCAGCCGAGCAGCATCGGGAAGAACGAGCCGAGCACGCAGCCCCAGTAACTCGACCAGAACGCCGTACGCGGCCCGGTATCGGGCGGCAGGTAGCGCGAATAGTCCGACACGTAGGGCGCATAGGCAATCTGCCACAGCGCGGCGACCGACATCGCGCCCAGGAAGCCTGACAGGTTCAGCGAATGCTTCGAGAACGTATCGGCGGGCAATCCATGCACGAAAATGATCCACACGAACGCCAGCACGAGCACGCTGCCCGAGCACCAGCTCAACAGCCGCGCATACGCGTGGATCAGCTTGTAGCCGTAGATCGATCCGAGCAGGCTGATCAGGCCGATCACCACGACGCCCGCATCGAGCGGAATGTCGGCACTCAGGCTGTGCAGCGCCTGCCCGCCGAACACGCAGTTCGACGCGAAGAAGCCGACATACATCACGACGACCAGCGCGACCACGAGCAGCGCGCCGAACGACCCGAACTGCCCGCGGGTCTGGATCATCTGCGGCACGCCAAGCTGCGGCCCCTGCGCGGAATGCAGCGCCATGAACACCGCGCCGATCAGGCTGCCGACGAGCGTCGCAAGCGCCGCCCACCAGAACGGCTGCTTGAACACCGTGGTCGAGAGCGATCCGGTGACGATCGTCAGCATCATGATGTTCGACCCGAACCAGATCGTGAACAGGTCCTTCGCGCTGCCGTGCCGCTCGGTCAGCGGAATCGGCTGGATGGTGCTTTCCTCGAGATGAGCAACGGACTCGCCCTGACTCATTTCGTCTCCTTGTTTCTGTTGTGATGTTCGTGGATTCGGGGGCTGACGGGTAAGCAGGAATGCGTGGTCGACTCAAAGCATGTGTGCTTCAATACACCAGGCATACCATTTGCATTCCTGATCAATAAGCGGTCAGTGACACATCGTCCTGTCTCGACCACTGCCCACGGCGCCCGATCGTCAACCTGTCGGAATGCCGCTCAGGTAGCCGCGCACAGCCGGCCTGTCTCCGCAGCGAAACCTGTGGTTCGGTGCGCTCCCGCCCGACGCTCATCGGGCGGAAGCGCGTCGCTCAACCCGTCAGCAGTCGATCCCGAGCACTTCGCGCGCGGTGGCATCCACGGCCTTGCGCATCGTGTCGACCAGTTCATCGATTTGCGCGTGGTCGATCACCAGCGGCGGCGCAACGATCAGTCGGCCGTTCGTCGAACGCACGATCGCGCCGAGTTCGAACCCGACCGTCCGGCTGTGCCAGGTCAGGTCGGCCTCGTTCGCAAAGCGTTCGCGCGTCGCCTTGTTCTTCGCGAACTGGATCGCGCCGACCGCGCCCACGCCCTGGATCTCGCCGACGAGCGGATGGCTGCCGAACGCATCGCGCAGCGCCTTCTGCAGGTACGGCCCGGTATCCGTCTTCGTCCGCTCGACGAGGCCTTCGCGCTCGAGCACGTCGAGGTTGGCCAGTGCGACGGCGGCCGCGACCGGGTGCCCCGAATAGGTCAGCCCGTGCGCGTAGACGCCGCCCTTGTCGACCAGCGCATCGCCGACGCGCCGGCTCATGATCAGCCCGCCCATCGGCACGTAGCCCGAGGTCAGCCCCTTGGCCATGCAGATCAGGTCCGGTTCGAAGCCGAAGTGGCGGTGCGCGAACCACTCGCCGGTGCGGCCGAAACCGCCGATCACTTCGTCCGCGCAGAGCAGCACGTCGTATTGACGGCAGATGCGCTCGATCTCCTGCCAGTAGCCGTCCGGCGGAAAGATCATCCCGCCCGCGCCCTGGAACGGCTCCGCGACGAACGCGGCAACGCGCTCCGCACCGATCTCGAGGATCTTTCGTTCGAGCGACAGCGCCGCCTGCTTGCCGAAGGCCTCGGGGCTCAGGTCGCCACCGTTCGCGTACCAGTACGGTTCGTCCACGTGCGTGATGTTCGGAATCGGCAGGTCGCCCATTTCATGCATGAACGCCATGCCGCCCAGCGACGCGCTGCCCACCGTCGACCCGTGGTAGCCGTTCACGCGGCCGATCAGCACCTTCTTCTCCGGCTTGCCCATCACGTCCCAGAACCGCCGCACGGTGCGAATCAGCACCTCATTCGATTCGGATCCCGAATTGGTATACACCACATGACTGAAGCGGTTGCCGAGCAGCGCGAACAGCCGCTCCGACAGTTCGATCACCGACGGGTGCGTCGTATGAAAGAACATGTTGTAGTAGGACAGCTCCTTCATCTGCCGCGCGGCGGCATCGACCAGCTCCGGCCGCCCATAGCCGACGTTGGTGCACCACAGGCCGGACATGCCGTCCAGGTAGCGGTTGCCGTCGTTGTCCCATAGATGGACACCTTCGCCGCGCACCATCACGCGCGCGCCTTCCTCGTTCAGCGCCTTCTGGTCGACGAACGCATGCAGGTGATGCGCGGCGTCGCTGCGTTGATAGTCCTGCGTTGTACGATGCGGAAAGTTGGGCGCATTCATAGGCGAGTCTCCGGTTCGTTTTGTGGATGAAAAGCGTTGTCGTGTTGCGCGGCGCAGCCGCTTGCGGCCCGCCGCGTCGAATCAGTAACTGATCCAGGTCGTCTTGAGGCCCGTGTACTTGTCGATCGCATGCAGCGAAAGATCGCGGCCGAAGCCCGACTGGCGGAACCCGCCGAACGGCGTCTGCGCGCTCAGCGCATCGACCGTGTTGACGGACACCGTGCCGGCGCGCAGCCGGCCCGATACACGGTGCGCGCGCGACAGGCTGCCGGTCCAGACCGACGCGGCCAGCCCATAGATCGAATCATTCGCGAGCTGGACGGCCTCGTCCTCGGTATCGAACGCCATCACGGACAGCACCGGCCCGAAGATCTCCTCGCGTGCGATGGCGTCGTCGTGCTTCACGTCGATGAAGATCGTCGGCTCGATGAAGTAGCCCTTGCCGTCGACACGCGGCGCGCCGCCGCCGATCGCGAGCGTCGCGCTATCGCGGCCGCGTGCAATCCACTCGCGCACGCGCCGATGCTGCTGCTCGTCAACGATGGCGCCCATCCCGCTCGACGGATCGAGCGGATCGCCCGGCATGAACGCGGCGGCATGCGCAATCAGCCGGTCGACGAACGCATCGTGAATCGAACGCTGAACCAGCAGCCGCGAGTTGGCGGAACACACCTCGCCCTGGTTGAAGAAAATGCCGAGGCACGCCTTACGTGCGGCCAGGTCGAGATCGTCCGTATCGTCGAAGACCAGATTCGGGCTCTTGCCGCCGCACTCGAGCCACACCTGCTTCATGTTCGACTGCGCGGCGTACTCGAGAAATTTCTTGCCGACGGCCGTCGATCCCGTGAAGGCGAGCACGTCAACGTCGGAATGCAGCCCGAGCGCGCGCCCCGCGGTTTCGCCATAGCCCGGCACGACGTTCAACACGCCCGGCGGCAGGCCGGCCTCGAGCGCCAGCTCCGCGAGACGCAACGCGGACAGCGGCGATTGTTCCGCCGGCTTCATCACGACACTGTTGCCGGCCGCCAGCGCCGGCGCCACCTTCCACGCGACCATGTCGAGCGGAAAATTCCACGGCACCACGGCGCCGACCACACCCAACGGTTCGCGCGTGACGACCGCGAGGTTGCCGGGGTCGGTCGACGCGACTTCGCCATGCAGCTTGTCGACGGCTTCGCCGTACCAGCTGAACAGGCTGCCCGCGGCCGGCACGTCGATGCTGAACGCGTCCGCCACGCGCTTGCCCATGTTGAGCGAGTCGAGCAGCGCGAGTTCCACGCCGTGCGATGCGATGAGTTCGCCGAGCCGGCAAAGCACACGCTTGCGCTCTGCCGGCGCGCAGCGCGACCAGACACCGGATTCGAACGCGTGACGCGCGGCACGCACCGCGTCGTCGACGTCCGGTGCATCGCACGACGCGACTTCCGCGATGACGGCCTCCGTGGCGGGATTGATCGCGGCGAACGTCCGGCCGCTTCGAGCCGGCACGCTACGGCCGCCGATATGCGCGAGCGTTCTCGGGACCACTTGCGCCGCGAGACGTCTCCAGTCCGCGTGCTGATGATTTTCTGCTGAGGTTGGGTTCATTCAAGACTCCGTTTTGACGACCAGGCGTTTGTGCGTTGTTCTCCGCCTGAACTCGATCCGACGAAAGACGCCAGCGGGCACGACCGATGCCCATCACCGCTGCGCATCGCCGCAGTCGTCCGGTTGGCAAACTGTCGGTCATCAAAAAGAGATTTGAAAGAACACTTTTTCTTCTCATTGAAGAGGTTATTTCTATTCATCCTGCAGTCGTGCAGTGGGTTTTCCTGCCACGTCACGATCCCGGTGCCGTTTGTTTGCGTGCGATCGCATCGGCCTTCCGGTGGGATCCGACGTGTCACCCGCCGCGACACCTGGCCGGCACGACATTGCGCCCCGGCCTGTCCGACCACATACTGGTCGGCCTGCGCGAACGAGGGTGCATCGATGATGAGTGTCGATCAGGGCGCCGCTTCGATCTATGGCGCGATCGGAACGGCCGTGTCTTTGCTGGCGGCGATTCCGTATGCGCTCGCAATCTACCGGCGCACGGTTCGTCCGCATCTGTTTACATGGCTCGTGTGGTCGGTCGTCACGGCGATCGCGGCTGCCGGCCAGTTCGTCGCGGGTGCGGGGCCGTCCGCGTGGTGCACGGCAGCAATTGCCGTTACGTGCTTTCTGACGCTGGTGGCCAGCCTCTTTCGCGGCGAGCGCGGCTGGACACGCATCGACTGGTTTTTCCTGATCGCGGCCCTGTCGGCCATTCCGCTGTGGATGCTGACCGACGACCCGACGATCTCGATCTGTCTGGTCACGCTGATCGAGCTTGCGGGCCTCGGCCCGACCGTCCGCAAGACGATCCGCGATCCGTGGAGCGAGAGCCTCGCGTATTTCGCGCTGTGCGTGCTCAAGTACGCGCTGGCGTTGCTGGCGCTGGGCACGTGGAGTGTCGCGGTCGCGCTCTATCCGGTCGTCAACGTCATCGCGTCGATCGGCATCTGCGTGGTGATGCTCGTCCGGCGCCACTCGCTGTCGAACGCGCGGTAGACGGTATCCGTCGGTGCGGTATGTTCGTTGCTGCCGTTGCTCGCCGGAATGAACGGAACCACAAATCTTCAGAGACGATGCGAGGCCCTGAAATGGATGCAATCCGTACCGCTATCGAGCCCAGCGAAGCCGCGCTTCGTGCCGCGATGCTGGCCAACGATGTCGAAGCGCTCGACGCGTTGCTGGACGACGATCTGGTGTTCACCGTTCCGACCGGACAGGTCATCTCGAAGGAGGACGACCTGGCGACGCATCGCGCGAAGCTGTTGCGCCTCGACAAACTCGATGTACAGGAAACGCGCGCATGCGCGATCGGGGAAATGATCCTGACCACGACGAAGGCGATACTCGCCGGCCATTTCGACGGCGCGGCGTTCGACGGCGTGTTTGCCTATACTCGGCTGTGGCGACGATCGCCCGCCGGCTGGCGCGTCGTCGCCGGGCATGCATCCCAGGTCGCGTAGCCGTGTCTCGCTCGGCCTTGCTGCGAGCAGGCAAGCCGCGCATCCGGAATGGAGTCCATGCGAGCCGGACGATATCCCGACGCTGGTATCGTCCATGACAGGAGACGAGATGCACCAACCATTCACCATACGTGCTGCCCGTACCGCGGACGCGGACGAACTCACGCGACTGGCTCGCATTTCGAAGGCCCACTGGGGCTATCCGAAGGACTGGCTCGACTTGTGGCAGAGCGATCTCACGATTGCACCGGAGACGATCGACGGGTCGATCGGTTACGTCGCGGAATCCGGCGAGGCAATCATCGGGTTCTGGGTCAGGGCGTCATCGGAATCGGATCGCCCGACGCCCGGATGGCTGTTCGTTCATCCCGACCACATGGGCCGCGGCGTTGCCCGGGCACTGTGGGAAGAGGTCCGCAGGGAAAGCGCCGCGCGAGGGATCAGAAGCTTCGTGATCGAAGCAGACCCCAATGCGGTCCCGTTCTATCTGGCGCTCGGCGCTGAAAAGATCGGCGAAAAGGAATCGAGCGTCGTCCCGGGCAGGTTCTTCCCGATCCTGAGGATCACGATCTGATGGCAACGTCCGTCGGCACCGCCGTCAGACGTACCCGGTATCGTCCCTTCTCAGGCTGACTGCAACGTCCTCGCTCGGCTGTCTTCGAGCTTGAACTCGCCGACCGTCTGCGCGAGCCTGGCGGCCTGCTCGCGCAGCAACGTCGCGGCCGCCGCAGACTGCTCGACGAGCGCCGCATTCTGCTGCGTCGCATTGTCGAGATGCGACACCGCCTGATTCACCTGCTCGAGCCCCGTGCTCTGCTCCTTGGCGGCGACGGTAATTTCCGCAATCACGCTCGTGATGCTGCGCACGCCCTCGACGATTTCGTTCATCGTCGCGCCGGCCGTCTGGACGAGCCCCGAGCCCCCCTCGATCTTCTCGACCGAGGAGTGAATCAACTGCTTGATTTCCTTGGCGGCCTGCGCGCTGCGCTGCGCGAGCGCACGCACTTCGCCCGCGACGACGGCGAAGCCTCGGCCGTGCTCGTTCGCACGTGCGGCCTCGACGGCAGCGTTCAACGCGAGAATGTTGGTCTGGAACGCGATGCCGTCGATCACGCCGACGATGTTGGCGATCTCGCTCGACGCTTGCGTGATCTCGTCCATCGTCGAGACGACCTCGCTGACGACCGTGCCGCCGCGCACCGCGACGTCCGACGCCGATTCCGCCAGACGGCTCACCTGGCTCGCGGCATCGGCCGAGTTGCGGGCCGTGCCGGCGATTTCCTCGAGCGCGGCGGCGGTTTCCTGCAAGCTCGATGCAGCATGTTCGGTGCGGCCGGACAGATCCTGGTTGCCCTGCGCGATCTCGGCGCTCGCGAGGTTGACGGATTCGCTGAACTCACGGATCTGCAGCAGGATCGTACTGATCTTTTCGGCGAACAGGTTGAATGCATGCGCGATCTGCGCAGCTTCGTCCACGCCGTCGGCGGGCAGGCGTTTTGTCAGGTCGCCGCTGCCGCTCGAGACGTCCGTGAGCGCATCGCGAACCAGCAGGATGCGCTTGAAGGCCGCGTTCGTCATCGCGCCGACGAGCGCGGCCGCGATCACCGCAACGATCAGGATCGCGGCCAGCGTCGTCGTCGCGACCGCGCGCATGCCGGCCGTCACGTCCGCCTTGTCGAGCGCGAGCACGAGGGACCAATCGGTACCGGCGATCGGCTGGGCCCGCACCAGCTTGGTGGCGCCGTCGATGTCGACGGCGACGGGCTCGGACGCGGTTTGCAACGCGCCGAGGTGGTCGGCGTCGAATGCCGGCGAAAGACCGGTTGCCGGCTTCATGATCAGGTCGGTCTTGGCCGACGCAATCACACGCCCGCCCTTGTCCACCAGAAATGCGAAGCTCGCGGGTGTCGGGTGTACCGACGTCACGATCGAACTCACGCTCTCCATGAACAGGCTGGCGGCCAGCACGCCCTTCACCGTGCCGTCGCGCACCACGGGCACCGCGAACGCAACAGCCGGCTTGCCGGTCGTTGCATCACGGTAGAGTGCCGTCACGACCAGGCTGCCGGCGCTGACTGCCTGCTTGTACCATGGACGTGCTGTCGGGTCGTAGCCGGGTGCGAGCGGCACGTTCGAGAACGCGGTCTTGTCCGGCAGGCCGAGCGTCAACACCTCGAAGCCGCCCGACTTGCCAAGCAGCTTCAGCGCCGGCAGCGGGTCGCCCTCGCCGATCGCGATCGTGTCCGCGAGTGCCTGGGTTTCCCGGCCTCTGCTGGCCACCCATTCGTTGATCGCCAGCGCGTGCCCGGCGAGGATCGACTTGTGATTCTGGTCGATTGTCTCGTCGTTGTGCTGCTTGACGACGTAATAGACCAGGCCGCCTGTCACGGCCAGCGCCGTGACCACGATGGCGACGCAGGTCGCAAGTATCCGAGCACGAATCGAGGACAACATGATGACTTCGATCTCCGTTACCGCGTTATATGAATGAGGTCTCCGAAAACAGGCAACGCCCTGTTTAACGACTTAACGACTGCGGTTGCGGGAACTTAAGGCCTGACTGGCCAGACCAGTGTGAGTAACGGATCGGCGGAACCGCGAAGTGAGGAACGGACGGGCTGATCCGGCAAGATCGGATACCGCGCCGACTGCCTGGGTGCAGATTTTTACGCTCGCCACAATATTCGCGCGCCTGAAACGTCTTCAAGCGCATGGAATCGCCACCCACTTCGCACATGATGACCGACCCAGACCGCGACATCACAGCGACAGTGATGCGTGAACGAACGAGGCTAGTGAATTTCATCCGGCGCCGGATACGCGACCCGGACGATGCCGAGGACATCCTCCAGGATGTGTTTCACGAATTCGTACAAGCGTATCGACTTCCTGCGCCCATTGAACAGGTGAGCGCGTGGCTTTTCCGTGCCGCGCGCAACCGCATCGTTGACCGCTTTCGCAAGAAGAAGGAGCAGCCGCTGGCCGACCTATCCGAGGCCGACGACGACGCGAACAGCGAGTATCGCCTGGACCTCGCACTGCCGGCGCATGATGCCGGCCCCGAAGCGCTCTACGCTCGCACGCTCGTGCTCAAGGCCTTGCAGGATGCGCTCGACGAGTTGCCGGCGAATCAGCGTGAGGTCTTTATCGCACACGAGCTGGAGGGCCAGTCCTTCAAGGAGATGGCCGCGCAAAGCGGTGTCGCGCTCAATACGCTGCTCGCACGCAAACGCTATGCGGTCTTGCATTTGCGTGCCCGACTGCAGCCCGTTTATGACGAACTGGATAACACCTAAAGGAATCGACAGATGAATTTCCGAATCAGATGTGCAGGCAAAGCGGTGTTCGTGCTGATCGCGATAGGTGTGCTCGGCTGGGTCGTGATGATGTTATGGAACTGGGTGATTCCGGCGCTATTCGTCGGCGCCCGTGCGATCGACTTCGGCCATGCGCTGGGCCTGCTCGTGTTGAGCCGCATCCTGTTCGGCGGATTCCGCGGACACCACGGCTGGCGCGGTCGACGCCACTGGCGCAAGTGGGAATCCATGACACCCGAGGAGCGCGAGCATTTCCGGAACGCGTGGCGATCCCGCAGCAACCGCCCCACGGGAGAGTGAGCGTGCGCGACAAATCAACGGGCGACTGCAAGCAGAAGCCGGGGGTGATTGCGCCGGTCGTCGATCTGAACCGCTGCGAAGGCAAAGCGGATTGCGTCGCGGTTTGCCCCGAGAACGTGTTCGAGATCCGGCGCATCGACAAGACCGATTACCAGGGCCTCGATCTGATGCATCGCCTGAAGCTGCGCGTGCATGGAATGAAGGTCGCCTACACGCCGAATGCGTACGCGTGCCGGTCATGCGGCCTTTGCGTGACGGCGTGTCCCGAACGCGCCATTACGCTTGCCCGAACGGCATAGCGCCATCCGTGTATCGCCGATATCGAGCGACAGCGCAGAAACCCTGACGGGAGAGGCAGTCGCTGGATACAGCGTCGACCGAATCAACCTCCTCAAGGAACGCATATGGCTTCACCCACCCTCGCCCTTCTGCACCGGCTCCACGAAGAGAGCCGGACCGAAATCGTCGCCCGCGCCCGTGCGCAGTTCCAGGGATCGAACGAGGATTTCCTGTCGTTAGCCGAGGAATACGAAGCGATCGCCCCTCGTCTGCGGGGGCGGTTTCTCGAAACGTTCGGGCTGTCCAGCAACGACTTCGAGTCCCCGGAAGGCAGTCCGCTGTCGTTGGCCGTGTCCCCGGAAACGGGAAGATTTTTACGCAACATGGTGCTCTCGCAACGGCCGGCCCGAATCCTCGAACTCGGCAGTTCATGCGGCGTGTCCACGCTGTATTTCGCCGAGGCGCTGCGCACGCTGGGCCGTGGCGTGGTC
This sequence comes from Burkholderia sp. Ac-20392, assembly GCF_017104585.1. Lineage (NCBI taxonomy): Bacteria > Pseudomonadati > Pseudomonadota > Betaproteobacteria > Burkholderiales > Burkholderiaceae > Burkholderia > Burkholderia sp. Ac-20392. The sequence continues at coordinate 1,197 of NZ_JAAGPB010000109.1, read as the reverse complement.
GTCGCGACCGAGCGCGATGCGCTCAAGTGCGCACATTTACGCGCTCACGTCAGAACGGCGGGCCTGGACGCCTATGTCGACATGCGGGAAGGCGACGTATTCGAGACCGTTGCCGAACTGGACGGTACGTTCGACATGGTGTTTATCGACGTATGGGCCGATGCCTATCTGAAACTGTTCAAGCAGATCGAGCGCCTGCTGCGCCCGGGATCGGTCGTCCTTGCCGACAACATGTATACCTCCGAGGACGCCGTTCAGCCGTATAAGCACTACCTCGACGACGCCTCGCGGTATTCCACCACGACCCTCGACTTCGAATCGGGGGTCGAATTTACGGTCGTCGTTTCTTGAGTGGGAACGACGTCGAAGCGTTTGTGCCGTGGGATCTCGGGATAAAGAACAGCGCCATCGATCGAAATTGCACCGCGCAGGAAATCAAGAACATCGTTCGCCCGATGCATCGCGAAGATCGGGTGCCGGGCGCTATCCGTTGCGGCGCTTTTGCCATTCATGGATCGCGGTGATTGAGCGAGCTTCCCAATCAGGAGGCAGTGGCGGCGCGGACCATTCGCGCATCAATGCCTTATGGCGCATTGCGGTCGAGAGGTCACGCAGGTAGCGAATGCCTTCGTGGGCGTAGCGCGTCGCCTGCTCAGGACTGAGTTCGGACGTCGCGCCAAATGAGACGGCGCCGTGTTCAACCAGGACATCCAGATATAGCTTTCCGTCCTCCTCCAACAGGAACCAACTCCACGGATCTTCCGCTATTACGCGCATCGGCATCTCCTCACTGATGAACAGGCCGGCCTGTGTGGCTCCCAAAGACGGTACGACATTGGCTGGGGGCAACAGCTGGAGGATGGATGTTTGAATGTGGGTATCGGCCAGCGCCAGCCACCCGTGTGGAGCCAGCTCGATCGGTTTGATCAGGGGGCGCAGAGCGGCGGGGCGCTCGAGGGCAGTAGGTATCTAAATCGGCGCATTCGGCGCCCCAGCTCCAGCCAGGCCGCCCATCCCGATCCCCTGCGCATTTCCGTCGCGCAAATGCAAAAACCCCCGCCTTTCGGGCAGGGGTTTCTGGCTTAGGGAGCCTGACGATTACCTACTTTCACACGGGAATCCGCACTATCATCGGCGTAGAGTCGTTTCACGGTCCTGTTCGGGATGGGAAGGGGTGGGACCGACTCGCTATGGTCA
>NZ_JAAGPB010001090.1:0-860 GCF_017104585.1 Burkholderia sp. Ac-20392 | reverse complement strand
GGCTCGCGCTCGACGCGATGGCGGCAGGCGACGCGCGCGACGCATGGTGGATGCCGGTCGCGCCGAATGCACACGAAGCCGCGTTCCCCGCGCGCGTGGCCGTGTGCACGGCGCTGCCGGGCGTGCCGTCCGATCCGGTGGTGGTCGATGCGATCCGGCAGGCCGCGCGCTGGCTCGAAGAAGCCGGTTGCATCGTCGAGGAAGTGGCGCCGCCGCGGATCGCCGAGGCGTGCGATCTGTGGCTGGACCTCGTGACCAACGAAGCGCGCGGCGGCCTCGGCGACGTGATCATGCAGCACGGCGATGCGGCAATCCGCACCGCGTTCGCGAGCCAGCGCCGTCTCGCGACGCCGTTGGACCTCGAAGGCTACATGAACGGCCTCGCGCGGCGCACCGCGCTGCTGCGCGACTGGCAGCAGTTCTTCGTGCGCCATCCGCTGCTGCTGATGCCGGTGTCGTGCGCGCAGCCGTTCGCGATCGATGCCGATCAGCACGGTGACGACGCGATGCGCGCGATCGTCGAGCGGCAGGGGCCGCTGCTCGCGACGGCGCTGCTCGGGCTGCCGGGGCTGTCGGTGCCGACCGGCATCCGTGATGGCGTGCCGACCGGCGTGCAGCTCGTCGCCGGACGCTTCCAGGAAGCGCTGTGTCTCGCCGCGGGCGAAGCGATCGAGGCGCGCGCAGGCATCTTCACGCCGATCGATCCGGTCACCGGGTCGTGATCCGCGACTTTTCACGAGGAAACGCATGAATCATCCGACATTCGAAGACTGGCAGGCCCGCGCGGCCGTGCTGCGGGTCGAAGGGCGCGCGTTCATCGACGGCGAGGCGCGCCACGCGCACACCGGCGCGACCTTCGG
>NZ_JAAGPB010001089.1:0-906 GCF_017104585.1 Burkholderia sp. Ac-20392 | reverse complement strand
CGCAGCCCCCACCTGCGGCTGCAACCGCAGCAACCGCGCCTCCACACTCGCGCGCTCGGCATCCACGCGCCACCGCGCCCCGGTGGCGGCCCCCGTCCACAGGCCAGCGCCGAGCACACCGAACAGAATCGCCGTACCGCACTGCGCGGCCCGGCGACGTCGCAACGCCTTGGCCAGCCGCTCTCGGTACGGCAGCAGGTTGAAGCCGCCCGGCTCCACACGACAGGCCGTCATTCCCACACCCCGCGCAATGCCAGCCCGAATGCCACAGCCCACGCCGGGCCGCCCGGCATGCCGGCGGGCGGGCACGGTTGACCGTCCCAGCCCGTACAGTCGAACGGCACCGCAACCGTGCCGAGCATGTCACCAATCTCGGCGACGGAGGTATCGAAGCGGGCGATACACCGCTCGTCCCCGGCCACGAGTACGCAACACACGGCCCCGAGCGCGCGCCGGCGCAATGCATCGGAAAACGCCTCCGGCACGGCGCCGGAAAGCGTCAGCACCGGTACGGCCAACGGGCCGTCGATGCGCCATCCGTGCACGCCCGAATCATGGAACCAGAGCGCCGCGTAGGCGCCCGCCTGCGCGGCGGGTTCGAATTGCGCGGCATAGCGCAACGCACGCAGCGCCGCGGCCGACTCGCCGTCGACCACCGTCAGGTCGACACCGGCCTGGGCAGCCACGTCGATCCGACGTTCGAGCAGCGCCAGCGGGGCCACGGCAATCTCGATCACGTCCGCTCCCGCGCCGCCATCCTGCCGCCAGTCGAACGCGAGACTGTCCGGCGCCAGCCCCGAGACGCGTTCGGCCGCCTGCCGCGCGGCGTCCTCGATGTCGTCCCGCCCGGCCAGGTCGAGCGTCGCGGTCCGCATCTCGTCGTCGTGCAACGCCATCACGCCACGA
>NZ_JAAGPB010001088.1:0-1025 GCF_017104585.1 Burkholderia sp. Ac-20392 | reverse complement strand
CACGCGCAACACGCCGTGCGCGTCAGGCAGCGCAATGCCGATATCGCCGTTGAACAGCCCGAGCGCATAGTCGTTGCGCGTCACCATGATCGGCCGCCCCGTGAACCAGTGCGCGCCGACTGCGAGCGGCACACGCGCCGCGTGGCGCACGTGCGCGGCCACCAGCGCATTGACGTGCTCCGCACCGCGCAAGCCGCTGCGGGTCGCGCACAGGATCCGGAACCGGTTGAGCGCGTCGAACAGCGGCAGCGGATCGGGCACCGGCGCGGCCAGCGTGTCGCGCAACGCGTCGAGATAAGCACCGAACCGCCGCGCGAGCCGCTCGACCGTCGACGCCGCGAGCGACTCGCCTGCATCGTCGTGGAACGACGCGGCGGCGGAATCGTCGGCGGGCAGCGCGTCGAGCGCGGCCTGCACGTCGCCGCTGCGGATCGCGAGCGACAGCCTCCCGATCGGCGAATCGAGACCGAAGCGGTAATTGCGTTCGAGCCAGACCACGCAGTCGGCAAGCGGTGCGGGTGCGGGCGTATTGGACGCAGCGGCGGGTTCGCCCGGCGGTATCGATGTGACCGACGCAAGCGCCGCGTCGCCTGCGTCGAACGGCGGCAGCTCGACGGCGTCGAGCCACGCCAGTTCGTCGACCTCGATCCACGCTGGGGCCTCGCCTGCCTCACCAGGCCCACCGGTTTCGGTCGACACCGGGCCTGCGGCCGGCAGCGGCGCAACGTCGGTCGGCGACGCTTCGTCATCCTGCGGTTCGTCATCGAAGAGCGATGCCTGTCGCTCATCGACTTTGCGTCGCGACGCCGGTTTGCGTGTAGCGGCGGCAGCGGATGCCGACGGAGGTGCCGGGGCGCGGGCGACGGCGGAAACCGGATGCGCGGCGGGAACGGCTTCGTCCTGCACCGGCAACGCCGCGACGACTGCCGCCTCGTCGATGCCGAGCGCCTGCGCGATGCGTGTACGCGCCGCGGCGGTGAACGCCTGCCGTCCGCTCAAACGTGCGAACACCGACGCTGGCGGGA
>NZ_JAAGPB010001087.1:0-801 GCF_017104585.1 Burkholderia sp. Ac-20392 | reverse complement strand
CGCGCTCACGCGCGCCGCACGGCTGCGCCAGATGCACTGGATCGCGCACTGGATCGTGCGCAACGCAGGCGACGGCCCGCTGATGCTCGCCGGCGACTTCAACGACTGGCGCAACGATTCGGTCGCGCTGTTCGGCGAGATCGGGCTGTCCGAGGTCGCGACGCTGCTCGGCGAATCGGGCCGCACGTTCCCCGCGTTCTCGCCGGCGCTCGCGCTCGACAAGATGTTCGTGCGCGGGCTGACGCCGCTCGAATGGCGCGCCCCGTCCGGCGAGGCCGCGTGGCTGTCGGACCACCTGCCGTACATCGCGCGCCTGCGCCTCGATCCGCAATAACGTTCCCCGATCCCGGCCGGATACCCGCCGGATATCAACGGGATTAAGCGCCGCCAAAGCGCGGCCGCGCGGTGCGCGCTACATTAACGCCTTGCCCATTCCGCTCCGCCCCGCCGCCGGGCCGCGCCGCCATGACCTACCTGCCGATCCTGCTGCAAATCGCCGTCGTCTATCTCGTCGCGGCGATCACCCCCGGCCCGAATTTCTTCATGATTTCGCAACTGTCGCTCGCGGGCCGGCGCAGCCTCGGCGCCGCATCGGCACTCGGCGTCGGCACCGCGTCGATCGCGTGGGCGACGCTCGCGATGCTCGGCCTCGCGGCCGTGCTGCACCAGGTCGAATGGCTGTACGAGGCGATCCGGATCGGCGGTGCCGTGTACCTCGTGTATTTCGGCTTCAAGCTGCTGCGCTCGGGCGTGCGCCGCGACACGGCGCCGGCCGACGCGCCCGACGAACGCGCGCCGCTA
>NZ_JAAGPB010001086.1:0-825 GCF_017104585.1 Burkholderia sp. Ac-20392 | reverse complement strand
CGCAGGCGCTGGTCGACACCGGCTCGCTGGCGCTGCCCGATGCGCGCGCGCTGCACCCGAAGGCGGCGGCGACGCTCGACGACTGGGCGGCGCGCGGCTGGGTCGACGTCGAGGAGATCGGCTGGGCCGATGCGCCTGTGCCTAAAGCTGTGGATAACCTGTTGGCAGCCGGTGGACGAACTGTGCCGCCGGCGCTGACGGACCAGCAGGCCGAGGCGCTCGACGCGATTCGCGCCGCGCAGGGCTTCGCGTCGTTCCTGCTGCACGGCGTGACGGGCAGCGGCAAGACCGAGGTCTATCTGCATGCACTCGCGTCGCTGCTCGACGCGCGGCCGGATGCGCAGGCGCTCGTGCTCGTTCCCGAAATCAACCTGACGCCGCAGTTCGAGGCCGCGTTTCGCGCGCGCTTCGCCGGTGCGCTCGCCGACGACGCGATCGTCACGCTGCACAGCGGGCTCGCCGAGGGCGAGCGTGCGCGCAACTGGCTCGCCGCGCATACGGGCCGCGCGCGGATCGTGCTCGGCACGCGCCTCGCGGTGCTCGCGTCGATGCCGACGCTCGCGCTGATCGTCGTCGACGAGGAACACGAGCCCGCATACAAGCAGCAGGAAGGGCTGCGCTATTCGGCACGCGATCTCGCCGTGTGGCGCGCGAAGCAGCTCGACATCACGGTCGTGCTCGGCTCGGCGACACCGTCGCTCGAAAGCTGGTGGCAGGCCGAGCAGGGCCGCTACACGCGGCTCACGCTGTCGCGCCGCGCGGTGGCCGACGCGACGCTGCCGACCGTGCGCCTGATCGACCTCGAAGAGGAACGGCGGCGCGGGA
>NZ_JAAGPB010001085.1:0-1031 GCF_017104585.1 Burkholderia sp. Ac-20392 | reverse complement strand
AGCAGCACGAACAGCTCGGTGTCGTCGCTGTCGACCTCGACCTCGACCGCAATCAACGCTGCGAAGACGCACTACTACAGCGTCAACGACAACGGCGTGCAGCAAAGCAACTACGCCAACGACGGCGCAACGGGCACCAACGCCCTCGCAGCCGGCGTGAACGCCAGCGCAGCAGGCGCCAGCAGCGTCGCGGTCGGCGACGGTTCGAACGCGCAGTCGGCAGGCGCAGTCGCCATCGGCCAGAACGCATCGGCAACGGGCGGCAAGGCCGTGTCGATCGGCTCCGGCAACACGGCAAGCGGCGACGGTGCAGTCGCGATCGGCGACCCGAGCATCGCAACGGGTACCGGCGCGGTGGCGATGGGCGCGAACGACACGGCGACCGGCAACGGCGCAGTGGCGCTCGGCAACGCGAACACGGCCAACGGCGCGAGCGCGCTCGCACTCGGCAGCTCCAACCAGGCGCTCGCCGACAACACGATCGCGCTGGGCAACCAGGCCACGGCCAACGCCGTCGGCGCCCAGGCCTACGGCTCGGCTGCGCAGGCAACCGCCGCCGACGCACTCGCCTTCGGCTCGGGCGCAACGGCCAACGTCGCCAACTCGATCGCACTCGGCGCGAAATCGGTCACGAGCACCGCGAACCCGACGTCGAGCGCCACGATCGGCGGCGTCACGTACTTCTTCGCGGGCAGCTCGCCGGTCGGCGTGGTGAGCGTCGGCGCACAGGGCCAGGAACGCCAGATCACGAACGTCGCCGCCGGCCAGATCTCGGCCAGCAGCACGGACGCGATCAACGGCAGCCAGCTCAACGCGACGAACAACGCGGTGAATGCGCTGTCGACGTCGACCGCGTCGAACGTCGCGTCGCTGTCGACGGGCATCAACTCGCTGTCCACCGGCCTGAGCGCGACGAACAGCAACGTGGCCTCGCTGTCCACGTCGACCTCGACCGCGATCAACTCGCTGTCGACGGGCCTGAGCTCGACGAACAGCAACGTCAACTCGCTGTCGACGTCGACCTCGACCGG
>NZ_JAAGPB010001084.1:0-937 GCF_017104585.1 Burkholderia sp. Ac-20392 | reverse complement strand
CGCGGAAACCGACGCCCAGCGCGACGCGCATCATGCGCCGCCGCTGAGCGCGGCACGTACCGCGGGATCGTCGGCGAATGCCGCGACGCGGCCGATCACGACGATCGCCGGCGAGCCGATGCCGGTCGCACCGACGCGTTCGACGAGCGTGTCGAGCGTCGCGAGCACGTGCCGTTGTTCGGGACGCGTCGCATTCTCGATCGCCGCGCACGGCGTATCGCCGGGCAGGCCGCCTTCACGCAGTGCGGTGGCAATCGCGTCGAGCCGGCGGATGCCCATGTAAATGACGATCGTCATGCGCGTGGCCGCGAGCGCACGCCAGTCGGGTTCGTCGGCGCCCGCGCCGTGGCCCGTGACGAAAATCACGCCCTGCGCGTCGCCGCGCTGCGTGACCGGGATGCCGATTGCGGCCGGCGCGGCGATGCCCGCGGTGACGCCGTTCACGACCTCGACCGGGAATCCCGCCGCACCGAGCGCGGCCAGCTCCTCGCCGCCGCGGCCGAACACGAACGGATCGCCGCCCTTGAGCCGCGCGACGCTGCGGCCCGCGCGCAGATGCACGAGCATCGCGGCGACGATCGTCTCCTGCGGTGTCGACGCATGCCCGCCGCGCTTGCCGACGTGCTCGATGTGCGCATCGGCACGTGCATGGCGCAGCACGTCGGGATTCACGAGATCGTCGACGAGCAGCACGTCCGCCGCGCCGATCGCGTGGACGGCCTTGAGCGTCAGCAGGTCGGCGTCGCCGGGGCCGGCGCCGATGAGCCACGCGCGGCTCATCGGGCGCGGCACGGCATGCACCGTGTCGTAACAGTGGAACAGGGCAGGCGGGCGGCACGGTGGCGGCCGGCAGACAGGTCAAGCATGACGGATCGAGCGAAGCCCGCGCGGACGCGGGCGGAATGCGCACCCCATCCGTCCCCCGCGGATCGGGCGG
>NZ_JAAGPB010001083.1:0-1034 GCF_017104585.1 Burkholderia sp. Ac-20392 | reverse complement strand
ATGCGGTCGAGCGCCGCCGCCGCCCGGCTTTCGGCGTCAACAGCGCGACCGCGCGACGGCTGCTGGCCGCCGTGCCGGTCGGCTGGCTGTGATCCCTTCATCCCTTCGGCACCCTTCTGCAAAAGGAACGTCATGCTGCTCAAGAACCTGCGCCCGGCGAACGACTATGATCGCTTCGCCACCGAAACGCTCGAACCGTGGGACCTGCTGTTCATCAGCCGCATCCGCCAGCTCGCGCGCGGGATGACGCCCGGCGTGATCGCCGACATCGGCACGGCCACCGGCGTCGTGCCGGTGCGGCTCGCGACCGATCCGGCGATGCGCGGCTGGCGCTACGTCGGCATCGACCTCGATCCGGCGATGCTCGACGAAGGCCGCCCGCGCATCCATGAACTCGATCTCGACGACACGATCGAGATGCGCGTCGGCGACGCGCTCGCGCTGCCGTTCGACGACGGCACGCTGACGATGGCGGTCGGCCGCGCGACGCTGCACCACCTGCCGAACAAGGCACTCAGCCTCACCGAGATGTATCGCGTGCTGGAACCGGGCGGCATCGCGCTCGTGCACGACATGCGCCGCGACGCGCCGAAGCACCTGCTCGACCGCTTCACCGAGATGCGCGCCGCCGCCGACTATCCGCCGACCCACGTCGAGGAAAAGATCACGCTCGACGAAGCGCATGCGCTCGTCGCCGAAGCCGGCCTCGCGGAAGTCGCGTCGATCTACAGCCCGAGCGCGGGGCTCGGCGCGCTCGGCTTCGAGATCCTGCTGAAGAAACCGGCGCTGGCCTGAGTGATGACCGACCTCGCCTTCCTCGCCGCGCACGCCGCCGCGCGGCTCGGCGCCGACGACGTGCACTGCTCGGCGGTCGCGTCCGGCGCGCCGATCGGCATCGCGTCGTTCTGGGCATGCGTGTTCAGCACGGTGTACATCCCGGTAGTCACTGTACCGATAAAATCACAAACTACTAATCGCCTACCTCTCTTCTGCATCAAGACGACACGCCTGTCTCTCTGATCTTGACTGTCACA
>NZ_JAAGPB010001082.1:0-854 GCF_017104585.1 Burkholderia sp. Ac-20392 | reverse complement strand
CCCGTTCGCGCGCCTGCCTGCACCGGCTGCTCGAACGCCAGCACTACCGGCTCGCGTGGTGGCGCACGGCCGCCGACGAGCTGAACTGGCGGCGCTTCTTCGACATCGCGACGCTCGCGGCCGTCCGTGTCGACGACGACGCGGTGTTCGACGCCGTCCATGCGCTGCCGCTGCGACTGCATGCGGCCGGGTATATCGACGGCCTGCGCGTCGATCACGTCGACGGCCTCGCCGATCCGCGCGCGTACTGCCGGCGGCTGCACGAGCGACTTGCCGCGCAACGGGACGCACGGCCATACGTCGTCGTCGAGAAGATCCTCGCGCCCGGCGAGGCGCTGCGCGCCGACTGGGCCGTCGACGGCACGACCGGCTACGACTTCATGAACGATGTCGGCGCGCTGCTGCACGATCCGGCCGGCGCCGCGCCGCTGGGCGCGCACTGGGCGCACGTATCGGGTTCGTCGCGCACCTTCGCGCAGGAAGCGCTCGACGGCAAGCGGCGCGTGCTGATGCGCCAGCTCGCCGTCGAGCATGTGCGCGCCGCGCGGGCATTGCACGGCATGGCACGTGCGGCGCCCGCGACGCGTGACGTCAGCCTGATCGCGATTCGGCGCGTACTGGGTGAACTCGCGGTGCAGTTGCCCGTGTACCGGATGTATCCGGCGCACGATGAAGCACCCGCCGACGCCGATCGCCGCGTGCTCGCGCATGCGTACGCACGCGCGTGCGCGGCCGTCGATCCGTCCGACCGGTTCGCGCTCGATCACGTCGCCACCTGGCTCGGGTTGCCGGTCATACACGTGCCGCGTGCGGACGCCGCCGCGCTGCACGCGGCGCGCGTCGCGTTCGCGCAG
>NZ_JAAGPB010001081.1:0-1064 GCF_017104585.1 Burkholderia sp. Ac-20392 | reverse complement strand
GCGCGCGAGCTGCGGCAGCGCGTCGTCGCACGCGGCCGCCTCGCCGCACCACCACGAATGCACGGCCGGCAGCGTCAGCGTTTCGCCGAGCAGCCCTTCCGCGAGACGCGGCATGAAGCCGAGCATCGCCGGCGATTCGAGGAAGCCCGAGCCCGGCGCGTTCGCGAGCAGCACGTTGCCCGCGCGCACGGCCTGCAGCAGCCCCGGCACACCGAGCATCGAATCGGGCCGCAGTTCGAGCGGATCGAGCCACGCGTCGTCGACGCGCCGCAGGATGCCGTGCACGGGTTCGAGCCCGCGCAGCGTCTTCAGGAAAACGCGGTTGTCGCGCGCGGTCAGGTCGCCGCCTTCGACGAGCGTGAGGCCGAGGTAGCGCGCGAGATACGCGTGTTCGAAATACGTCGCGCTGTGCGGCCCCGGTGTGAGCAGCACGATCCGCGAATTCTTGCGGGCCGGGCTGAGCGCCTGCATGCTCTGCAGCAGTGCGCGGTACGCGGACGCGAGCCGCTGCACGCGCAGCCCGCGAAACCCGCGCGGAAAGAGCCGCGACACGATCAGCCGGTTTTCGAGCAAGTAGCCGAGGCCGGCCGCGCCCTGCGTGTGCTGCGCGACGATCCGCCACTGCCCGTCCGGGCCGCGCGCAAGATCGAACGCGACGACGTGCAGCCAGGTATCGCCCGGCACGCGTGCGCCGCGCATCGCGCGCAGGTAGCCGGGATGTCCGGTGACGAGCGCGGGCGGCAGCAGCCCGCGTTCGAGGATCGTCTGCGGGCCGTACAGGTCGGCCAGCGTCGCGTTGAGCAGCCGCACGCGCTGCAGCACGCCGCGCTCGATCGCGACCCAGTCCTCGGGCGTGACGATCAGCGGCAACAGGTCGAGCGACCACGGGCCGGCCGCGCCGTCGCCGGCGCGCTGCTCGTGCAGTTGATAGAACAGGCCGTTCTCGCGCATGCCGCGGTAAAGCGCGTCGGCTCGGCGTCGCGGAGAGCGTCGCGTGGGGCAGAGGTGTATGGCGCTCGTGTGGGTGCTGTCGTCGTCGGTGTACTGACAAATAACATATAGTA
>NZ_JAAGPB010000108.1:0-20847 GCF_017104585.1 Burkholderia sp. Ac-20392 | reverse complement strand
TCGAGCCAACTGAGCACCTGGCGTGAGCCTTACAGAGAAACCTTGCCCGCATTGGTGAGTACGACCTATCACGTCGTGTGTTTTTTCAGGCAGAAGACGACATACGAGATGTTGATTGGCGACTGGAGTTCAGACGTGTGCTCTGCCGTTCTGCCACCAGCCGCAGCCGGCCGCGTTTCTCGTCGTCGGCAAAGCGCGTCTGCACATAGCCGGGCCGGCCGCCCGCCCCGGCCGGCGCGAGCCAGATCCGCAGCAGGCGCAGTGGCTCGTCACACGACGCATTGGTTTCGCTCAGCATGATGCCGGTGCCGGCACTCATGCGCTGCAGGCCGCCTGCGCGAACGATCGCCCCGTTGCCGAGGCTGTCTCGATGCGCGAGCGCGCCGTCGAGCACATAGGTGACGATTTCCGCGTCGCGGTACGGCCGCATCCCGTAGCCGCGGGTTGGTGCGATGCATTCCTCGTTCAGTTCGCGCAACGCGCCGAACTCCGGCGGCCCGCTCCGGCGGGACGCACAAGGAAAGCTGTGAAGGAATTCGTGCCAGCCTTGGCTGCGCTGGTCGCGATCGGCGGCGCGGCGGATCTGGAACATGGGACGGACACTCCGTGAGATGCGTGGTTCTGGCATGCCATCACTGTATGAGTGTGCCAATCGCGCCACAATCCGCCGCCTGCGCACCGCATCGTTGCACCTGCAGATGCAATCGATGCAATGTCCATTGCGAATGCGACGATTATCGCAACAGCCGGATCAATGCGTCGAAGAATCGATCGGTCGGCCCGGATTGCCGGTTTCCGGGTATCGCGTTCGGGTAAAATACCGGCCTTTTGGCGTTCGCCGTTCCGGCGGCCGCCATTGCCAGAGCGCCGATCGGCGATTTTTGGCCGTCTAGAATACGCCGCGGTGCCCGGCTCGACCGGCCGCGAGCGCTCCCGGAAAGTCAGCAACAGAAGGATGGAAATGAAGAAGGCCGCCCTGTGCGCCGCCCTCGCCCTCATGGCGGGCAGCGCCTTCGCGAAGGAGTGGAAGACCGTGCGGATCGGCGTCGACGCCAGCTACCCGCCGTTCGAGTCGACCGCGCCGAGCGGCGAGATCGTCGGTTTCGACGTCGATCTCACCAAGGAAATCTGCAAGCGAATCAACGTGAAATGCGTGTGGGTGGCGCAGGATCTCGACGGGATCATCCCGGCGCTGAAGGCGAAGAAGTACGACGTCATCGTGTCGTCGCTGACCGTCACGGACAAGCGCCGCGAACAGATCGACTTCTCCGACAAGGTATACGACGCGCCGGCGCGGATGATCGCGAAGACCGGCTCGCCGCTGCTGCCGACGATCGCATCGCTGAAGGGCAAGCGCGTGGGCGTCGAGCAGGGCTCGACGCAGGAAACCTACGCGAAGGCGTACTGGGAGCCGCAGGGCGTGACGATCATTCCTTACCAGAACCAGGACCAGGTCTATGCCGATCTCGGCTCGGGCCGTCTCGACGCGACGCTGCAGGACGAACTGCAGGCCGACTACGGCTTCCTGCGCACGCCGCGCGGCAAGGGCTTCGCGTTCGCCGGGCCGGAAGTGAAGGATCCGAAGACGATCGGCGACGGCACCGCGATCGGCCTGCGCAAGGAAGATACGGACCTGAAGCTCAAGATCAACAAGGCGCTGGCCGACATGCACAAGGACGGCACGTACGATCGGCTGTCGCACAAGTATTTCGCGTTCAGCGTCTATTCGGCTTCGGCCCGCTGAGCGACGAAAAGGAGAGACGACGGACGCGGGGGCGGCCTCGCATCCGGGCAGTACAGGCAGTCAACCACGCGCCGCCCGCTCCCTTGCCCGCCGCTCGCGCGACGGGCGGGCCCGGCACCGATGCCGGGGCGGACGGTCATGATACGCACGGGGCGTTCCGCGCAGCTTGGCGGGCGCGTCTTTCGCGGCGCACCGCGTGCGCCCTAAGGGACCACACCAGGGACCACATATGTTTCTACAAGGTTACGGCCCGCTGATCCTCGCTGGCACCTGGCAAACCGTCAAACTGGCGGTGCTTTCGCTTGCGCTGTCGTTCCTGCTGGGCCTGCTCGGCGCGGGCGCGAAGCTGTCGCGCAACCGCTTCACGAACGGCGTCGGCACCGTCTACACGACGCTGATCCGCGGCGTGCCCGACCTCGTGCTGATGCTGCTGCTGTTCTACAGCCTGCAGATCTGGCTGAACATGGCGACCGACGCGCTCGGCTGGGACCAGATCGACATCGACCCGTTCCTCGCCGGCGTGCTCGTGCTCGGCTTCATCTACGGCGCGTACTTCACCGAGACATTCCGCGGCGCGTTCCTGTCGGTGCCGCGCGGCCAGCTCGAGGCCGGCAGCGCGTACGGGATGACGAACTGGCAGGTGTTCACGCGGATCATGTTCCCGCAGATGATGCGCTTCGCGCTGCCGGGCATCGGCAACAACTGGCAGGTGCTCGTGAAGTCGACCGCGCTCGTGTCGATCATCGGCCTCGCCGACGTCGTGAAGGCGTCGCAGGACGCCGGCAAGGGCACGCTGCGGTTCTTCTTCTTCACGCTGATCGCGGGCGCCGTCTACCTCGCGATCACGACGATCTCGAACTTCGTGCTGATGTGGCTCGAAAAGCGCTACTCGACCGGCGTCCGCAAGGCTGACCTATGATCGAACTCATCCAAGAATACTGGCGCAACTATCTCTACACCGACGGCTATCGCATCACCGGTGTCGCGATCACGTTGTGGCTGCTGGTCGTGTCGATCGGCCTCGGCTTCTGCCTGTCGATACCGCTCGCGGTCGCGCGCGTGTCGAAGAAGAAGTGGCTGTCGGGCGCCGTGTGGCTCTACACGTACGTGTTCCGCGGCACGCCGCTCTACGTGCAGCTGCTGCTCTGCTACACGGGCCTCTACAGCCTGCAGGCCGTGCGCGGCACGCCGATGCTCGACGCGTTCTTCCGCGACGGGATGCACTGCACGCTGCTCGCGTTCACGCTGAACACCTGCGCGTACACCACCGAGATCTTCGCGGGCGCGATCAAGGCGACGTCGTACGGCGAAATCGAAGCCGCGCGCGCGTACGGGATGTCGACGTTCACGATGTACCGCCGCGTGATCCTGCCGTCGGCGCTGCGCCGCGCACTGCCGCTGTACAGCAACGAAGTGATCCTGATGCTGCACGCGACCACCGTCGCCTTCACCGCGACCGTGCCGGACATCCTGAAGATCGCCCGCGACGTCAACTCGGCGACCTACATGTCGTTCCATGCATTCGGCATCGCCGCCCTGCTCTATCTCGTGATCTCGTTCACGCTCGTCTGGCTGTTCCGCCAGGCCGAGCGCCGCTGGCTCGCGTATCTGCGCCCGCAAGGCAAGTAAGTTTTCGCAGGACTATTGATGAATTCCCAGACTCAGAAGCTTTTCGTCGACGATCTGCACAAGCGGTACGGCGACAACGAGGTGCTCAAGGGCGTGTCGCTGAAGGCGAACTCGGGCGACGTGATCAGCGTGATCGGCTCGTCCGGCTCCGGCAAGAGCACGATGCTCCGCTGCATCAACTTCCTCGAGCAGCCGAATGCGGGCCGCATCGTCGTCGACGGCGAGGAAGTGCGCACGACGCCCGACAAGTCGGGCGCGCTGCGCGCGGCCGATTCGAAGCAACTGCAGCGCGTGCGCACCAAGCTGTCGATGGTGTTCCAGCACTTCAACCTCTGGTCGCACATGAACGTGATCGAGAACGTGATGGAAGCGCCCGTGAACGTGCTCGGCATCCCGAAGAAAGAAGCCGAGGAGCGCGCACGCGAGTATCTCGAGAAAGTCGGCCTCGCGCCGCGCGTCGAGAAGCAGTACCCGTCGCACCTGTCGGGCGGCCAGCAGCAGCGCGTGGCCATTGCCCGTGCGCTGGCGATGCATCCGGACGTGATGCTGTTCGACGAGCCGACGTCGGCACTCGACCCGGAGCTGGTGGGCGAAGTGCTGAAGGTGATGCAGAAGCTCGCCGAGGAAGGCCGCACGATGATCGTCGTCACGCACGAGATGGGTTTCGCGCGCAACGTGTCGAACCACGTGATGTTCCTGCACCAGGGCCGCGTCGAGGAAGAAGGCGTGCCGTCCGAGGTGTTCGCCAACCCGAAGAGCGAACGCCTGCGCGGGTTCCTGTCGGGCAGCCTCAAGTAACGCACGCCGCACGAGCGGGCGCCCGCGGTTCGCCGCGCGGCGCCCGTTTTGCGTTTACGCGGCGCTTACGGGCGCGCTGTCGGCGAACGCACGCAGTTCGTCGCCCGCGAGCCGGTAACGCACCCACTCGCTCTGCGGCGCCGCGCCGACGCTCTCGTAGAAGCGGATCGCCGGCTCGTTCCAGTCGAGCACGCTCCACTCGAAACGCCCGCAGCCCGACTCGACCGCGATCCGCGCGAGCGCCTTCAAGAGCCGCAGCCCGGCACCCGCGCCGCGAAAGCGCGGCGATACATACAGATCCTCGAGATACAGCCCCTGCCGGGCCAGCCACGTCGAATACGAGAAGAAATACACGGCGAAGCCGGCCGGCTCGCCGTCGACCTCGCACATCAGCGCGCGCGCCGGCGATCCCTCGCCGAACAGGCTGCGCTCGAGCGACGCGGGCGTCGCGATCACTTCGTGTTCCGCCTTCTCGTAGATGGCCAGCTCGGTAATGAAACGCAGGATCTGCGGCACGTCGGCGACGGTGGCGGAACGGATATCGATTTGCACGGGTTGAGCCCTCCTCCGGCCCTGGCTTGAAACGGGAAACGGCGCTGCACAGCCGCGCTGGCGCCAATCAGATCGTCATGCTACGTTCACCCAGCGCCTGCAGGAAGTGCAGTTTCTTCATCCGGACCTGAACATGATGCATCCTGATCTACGCCGCCTCGACCTGAACCTGCTGCTCGTGTTCGATGCGCTGTACCGCCACCGCTCCGTCGCTGCGGCCGCACACGAGCTCGCGTTGAGCCCGTCTGCGCTGAGCCACGCGCTCGCGCGGCTGCGCGACGCGATCGGCGACGCACTGTTCGTGCGCCTCGGCAACGAGATGCAGCCGACCGTGCGCGCCGACGACATCGCCACCTGGGCCGGCGACGCGCTCGACGCGATGTCGAAGGGGCTCGCCCGCGCGCGCCGCTTCGATCCCGCGCAAAGCGACCGCACGTTCGTGTTCGCGGCGACCGACTACACGGCCTTCGCCGTGCTGCCGGCATTTCTCGCACGCATCCAGCACGTCGCACCACAGTTGCGGATCCGCGTCGTGCATTCGGACCGGAAGATCTCCGTCGACGAACTCGCGGCCGGCCGCATCGATTTCGCCCTCGGCTACCACGAGGAATCGGCGGCCGACGCGCCGGGCATCGAGGACTTCGACTGGTTCTCCGACGACTACGTCGTGATCGCGAGCGCCACGCATCCGGACATCCGCCGGCGGCTGACGCTCGACCAGTATCTGGCGGCGCGCCACGTGGTCGTCACGCCGTGGAACGAGTCGCGCGGCGTCGTCGACCATGTGCTCGACCGGCTCGGCCTCGCGCGGCAGGTCGCCGTGCAGTTGCCGACCGTGCTGGCCGCACCGTTCGTGATCGCGGAATCCGCGCTCCTGATGACCGTGCCGAATCGCGCCGCGCAGGCGCTGCGGCACGCGGCGCCGATCCGCATCTTTCCCGCGCCGTTCGAGATCCCGCGCTACACCGTGAAGGTCTACTCGCACGCGAAGCATGCGCGCACCGATGCGCATCGCTGGATTCGCGCGCAGTTGCTCGACGCAAGGCCCGCCGCGGCCTGACCGACGCACGTTGGTACACCGCGCTGCGCGTGGCCGGACAAGCGTTTCAGGCAGCGGTCGGCCAGATCCGGCAGCCGCCCAGTCATTACGAAATACTTACCAATTTTTCGTATCTGGCGCTTACGCTCGCGCCCTCGCAGCGTCAATAGTGGCAATCCTTGATCCCTGTTTGCGAAATCCGTGTCTCCCTTGCGGGACAAGGGTTTTCCGTTAATTGCAAACCCTCGGCGCACCTGTTGCGCACCGTGTTGCATGGCAATTTGACGACAGGTGTTAGTCAAACAACGATTTCCATCGCCACAAAATTGTATTTTTGCTAAATTAGTAACCAAAGTAGCAAAACGAAGTTCGTGAAATGTAGTTTAGCTTCACGACACTACAAGGAGACCCCGCAGGCCGACCCGGCTGCGCGGGACCGCTCAACGGTTTTCCGTCCGCTTGCCCGCGTGCTGCGCTTACCGGCCCTGCACGAGGTCTCCCTGGTTATCCCGCTTTTGCCCGGCGCTCGCGCTCCGGGCATCTCGTGCAGTCTGGGTTGACTTTTTGACAGGGTATGGAGGAGATGATGAAGAAAGCTTTGGTCGCGGCCGCGCTGATGGCTGCTGGGGTGGTGACGGCGCACGCGCAGAGCAGCGTTACGCTGTATGGCCGCCTGGATGCCGGCATCGAGTACATGAACGGCCTGCAAAACGGCCACCAAGTGCGCGCGGAAAGCGGCGACTGGGGCACGAGCCTCTGGGGCTTGAAGGGCACCGAGGACATCGGCGGCGGTAACAAGGTCCTGTTCCACCTCGAAGGCGCGTTCAACACGATGACGGGCGGCTTCAGCGGCTCGATCTGGGATCGTTATGCGACGGTCGGCATCTCCAACGACCGCTACGGTACGCTGCTGTTGGGTCGCGAACTCGCGATCGCCAACGGCGTGTGGGACTTTGACCCGTTCGGCCAGTCGGCCTGGTCGACGGCCTCGCTGGTGCGCGGCCGCAACTGGAACAAGACCAGCAACAACGTGTCGTACCAGTCGCCGCAGTTCTACGGCCTCGACTTCTACGGCCAGTTCTCGTTCTCGAACTCGACCAGCTTCAACGGCAACACGACGGCCGGCCAACCGGGCCGTGCAGCCGGCGCACAGGTCACCTATACGAATTCGCTGTTCCAGTTGCGCGGTATCTACGACGAAACGCGCGACAGCAACGGCCGCTTCTCGGACGTGTTCAACTACTCGCGTGAATACTTCGCGGGCGTGAACGTGTTCCTCGGCCAGTTCAAGGTTCAGGCAGCCTACCAGGCCTCGCGTGCTGACGGCAGCGGCGGCCCGGCAGTGAACGCCGGCGTGACGGGCACCCAGCAGGTCTGGGGCGGCGTGACGTGGCAGGCAACGCCGGCAGCGGCGCTGATCGCAGCCGTGTATCACGTGAACGCGAACCACGGCGGCGGCAACGCGAACATCTACACGGTCGGCGGCTCGTACAACATCTCGAAGCGCACGCTGTTCGACCTGCAGGTCGCGACGGTGCGCAACAGCAAGAACGCCAACTTCGGCCTGAACGCGAACGGCGCCGGTACGGCCGTGTCGACGGGCAACCCGAATCCGGGCGGCAGCCAGACCGGCGTCTACGCCGGTATCCAGCACCTGTTCTGATCAGGCGCCGTTCTCAAAGAATCGATTCGACGACGTTTTCCACGCTGCTGCGAGAGGCGCGTATCGGTGCGGTACCCAACCGGGTATCGCACCGTTTTTTATTGGCGGGCCGGCTTTGCGCGGCCCGTCGACGAATGCGGCGCTCAGACGGCCGCTTCGTTCTCTTCGCCGGTACGGATGCGGATCACGCGCTCGACGTCCGACACGAAGATCTTGCCGTCGCCGATCTTGCCGGTGCGCGCCGCGCCGATCACCGCATCGATCACCTGGTCGACCTGCGCTTCCGCGACGACCACCTCGATCTTCATCTTCGGCAGGAAGTCGACGACGTATTCGGCGCCGCGATACAGCTCGGTATGGCCCTTCTGGCGGCCGAAGCCCTTCACTTCCGTCACGGTCAGGCCCGTGAGACCCACTTCGGCGAGCGCTTCGCGGACTTCGTCCAGCTTGAACGGCTTGATGATGGCAGTGATGCGTTTCATGGTGGTTGTCCCCCAATGCTCGTTTGGATGAAAAATCGCGACCCCGATTGTAAGCCTGCGGGCCGCATGCGGCCCAGCACGGCTCAATCGAGGCGTTCGGTAAAACGTGACGTGATCGGGTAGCGCCAGTCGCGCCCGAACGCGCGATGCGTGACGCGAATGCCGATCGGCGCCTGGCGGCGCTTGTATTCGTTGATCTTGATGAGCCGCGTCACGCGTTCGACGTCGGCCTGCGCATAACCGGCCGCGACGATCTCGGCGAGCGGCCGGTCCTCTTCCATGTACATCCGCATGATCGCGTCGAGCACGTCGTACGGCGGCAGGCTGTCCTGGTCGGTCTGGTTCTCGCGCAGTTCGGCCGACGGCGCGCGGGTGAGGATCCGCTCGGGGATCACGTCGCGCAGCGGGTAGTCGGCCGTCTCGTTGCGATAGCGGCAGAGCCGGTACACGAGCGTCTTCGCGATGTCCTTGATCACCGCGAACCCGCCCGCCATGTCACCGTACAGCGTGCAGTAGCCGACCGCCATCTCGCTCTTGTTGCCGGTCGTCAGCACGATCGAGCCGAACTTGTTCGACAGCGCCATCAGCAGCGTGCCGCGGATGCGCGCCTGGATGTTTTCCTCCGTCGCGTCTTCCGCACGGCCCGCGAACTCGCCCGCCAGCGATGCGCGGAACGCATCGAACATCGGCGCGATCGCGATCTCGTCGTAACGCACGCCGACGCGCCGCGCCATTTCCGCGGCGTCGGTGGTCGAGATGTCGGCCGTGAAGCGCGACGGCATCATCACCGCGCGCACGCGCTCGGGCCCGAGCGCGTCGCACGCAACCGCGAGCACCAGCGCCGAATCGACGCCGCCCGACAGCCCGATCAGCGCGCCCGGAAACCCGTTCTTGCCGATGTAGTCGCGCACGCCCGTCACGAGCGCGCGGTACACCTGCGCGTCCGTCGACAGCTCGGGCGCGATCGCGCCCGGCAGCGGCCGCGCGCCGTCGAATTCGACGATTGCGTGCCCTTCGTCGAACTGCGGCATCTTCGCGACGAGCGCGCCCTGCGCGTCGAGCACGAACGAGCCGCCGTCGAACACGAGCTCGTCCTGGCCGCCGACGAGGTTCACGTACACCATCGGCAGCCCGGTTTCGCGAATCCGCGCGCGCAGGATGTCGAAGCGCACCGCCTCCTTGTTCATGTGGTACGGCGAGCCGTTCGGGATCAGCAGCACCTGCGCGCCGGCCGCCTTCGCGATCTGCGCGGCCGATGCGTGCCACGCATCCTCGCAGATGATCACGCCGTATTTCACGCCGTTCAGCTCGAACACGAGTGGCTCGGCATCCGTCGCGAAGTAGCGCTTCTCGTCGAATACCTCGGCGTTCGGCAGATCCTGCTTGCGGTAGGTGCCGACGATCTCGCCGCCGATGATCAGCGATACCGCGTTGTAGGTATCGGTGGGCGGCACGCCGCGCTCGATCGGGCGGTTTGCATTACCATCGACGGCTGGCGCGTGCGCGCCATCGCCCGAGCCGCGCAGCGGATGACCGACCAGCACCGCGAGCCCGTCGAATGCCTTCAA
The DNA here is from genome assembly GCF_017104585.1 of Burkholderia sp. Ac-20392. NCBI lineage: Bacteria > Pseudomonadati > Pseudomonadota > Betaproteobacteria > Burkholderiales > Burkholderiaceae > Burkholderia > Burkholderia sp. Ac-20392. Next base: position 11,372 of record NZ_JAAGPB010000108.1, on the reverse strand, counting down.
CGCATCGACGAGCGCGTCGAGTGCCGAGGCCGCCGCCGCGTAGAACGCGGGCCGCAGCAGCAGGTCTTCCGGCGGATAGCCGGACAGCGCGAGTTCCGGCGCGACCATCAGCTGCGCACCATCGTTGTGCGCGGCGCGTGCGGCCGCGACGATCCGCGCGACGTTGCCGGCGAAGTCGCCGACGGTAACGTTGATCTGGGCGAGAGCGAGTCGGGTCTTCATGGCGGGATCGGCGCAGCCTGGCGGCGCGCCCTGAACGGCTGACGAAATCGTCCCGGTGCGGGCCGCGCAGGCCCTCGCATCCGGCGACACAGAACGGTACGGATTCACGCTTGAAACACGAACGCATCGATTATCGCACGGGCATCCTGTCGTCCCCCGCGGAGGTGCCGGCCGAAGAATGGAACGCGCTGCTCGCCCGCGACGCGCAGCCGACGCCCTTCCTGCGTCACGAATTCCTCGACGCGCTGCACGTCGCGCGCTGCGCGGTCGACGATACCGGCTGGTCGCCGCACTTCGTCACGCTGACCGACGAGCGCACCGGCCGGCTCGCGGCCGCCGCGCCCGTCTACGCGAAACAGCATTCGTACGGCGAATACGTGTTCGACTGGGCCTGGGCCGACGCGTACCAGCGCAACGACCTGCCCTACTACCCGAAGCTGCTGTGCGCGGTGCCGTTCACGCCCGTGCAGGGCACGCGCCTGCTCGCGGCCGACGACGATGCACGCCGCCGGCTCGCGGCCACGCTGCTCGCGTTCGCCGAGCAGAGCGACGTGTCGTCGCTGCACGTGCTGTTCCCGACCGGCGACGAAGCGGCGCTCCTCGAATCGATGGGGATGATGCTGCGCGAAGGCGTGCAGTTCCACTGGATCAACGACGGCTACCGCCACTTCGACGATTTCCTCGGCACGCTCGAGCAGAAAAAACGCAAGAACATCCGCGCGGAGCGGCGCAAGGTGCACGACGCGGGCGTGACGTTCCGGCGGCTCACCGGCGACCAGATCACCGACGCCGACTGGCGCTTCTTCTCGCGCTGCTACCGGCAGACCTATCGCGAACACTTTTCGAGCCCGTACCTGAACCTCGACTTCTTCCGCACGATCGGCGCGACGATGCCCGAGAACCTGCTGCTCGTGATCGCGGAAGCCGACGGCCGGCCGATCGCGAGTGCGCTCGCCGTCTACCGGCGCGGCGAAAACGGCGGCGGCACGCTGTACGGCCGCTACTGGGGTGCGGTCGAACACGTGCCGTGCCTGCATTTCGAAACGGCCTACTACCAGTTGCTCGAATTCTGCATCGAGGCCGGGCTCGATACGTTCGAAGGCGGCGCGCAGGGCGAACACAAGCTCGCGCGCGGTTTCCTGCCGACCGTCACGCACTCCGCGCACTGGCTCGCGCACCCGGCGTTCTCGGACGCGGTCGCGCGCTTTCTCGAACGCGAGACCGAGCATATCCACGCGTACGTCGACGAACTGCGCGAACACGATCCGTTCCGGCGCGGCACCGAGTAACGTCATCAAGCGCATCTGCATGCGGTGAAGCCACGACCGGCTTCGCAGCATGCCACGCGGCCCCTCCGGCTCAGTGCGCGGTGAGCGTCACCGTCATCGACAGTGCCCGCGGGTCGCGCGACGAAGCCGCCGCCGACAGCCCGTCGCTGCCCGCGGCGATCCGGCACGCATGCGCATTCGCATCCCGGATCGCAAAGCGCTGCGCCGGTATCGAAACGCTGACTGTCCGTACCTCGCCCGGCTGCCGCGCGACCTTGGTCCAGCCGACGAGCCACTTCGGCGGCTCGCCGAGCGACGCGGACAGTGCCGTCATTGCCCACGCGGATGCAATCGTCGAACGCCGGAACAACGAAGTTTTCATTGATCCGCCTGAATCGATCTGTTGTACTTGTCACCACACTCCAGCGTCCAAGCCTGAAAATAGACCGGTCACCATGCTTGACCGGCAGCAGTACCTGACCTCTCGCAGCGGGGCAAACCCGAAGGTCATGGAGAGAGACATGGAGTTACGACAGAAATCGGTATCCGTCCGGGTCTACCGACAGGCGCTCGACGACATGCGCCGCAACGGCTTCGACACCGCGCCGCTGTATGCGACGCTCGGCATCGGCGCGTCCGATCTCGCCGACGACGCGCGGCGCATCCCCGGCGATCGGCACGTCGCCGCGATGCGGCTGATGAGCGAATGGCCGTTGTCCTGGCATCGTCCGCCGCCGCAGGTCGTGCCGTGGCTCGCGCCGTTCCCCGAGCTCGCGGGCATCACCTGCAACGCCGCGACGCTGCGCGACGCGCTGCACGGCTACCTGCGCTACCGCGAACTGATCGGCAACGTCGACTGGGTGTTCGCGCATGAAACCCGCGGCGCGATCGCGCTCGAGTACGTGAACGAGGGTGACGGCCGGCCCGCCAGCAGCGCGTTCGCGAATTTCGCGATCCTCGTCGCGCTTGCGCGCCTGTACGATCCGCACGTGCAGGTCGACGAAGCCGCGTTCGCGGGCCGCGCGTTCGCGCCGACGGCCGCGCTGCGCGACCTCCTCGGCGCGGCGGTGTCGTTCGATGCCGCAACCAACCGCGTCGTGCTGCGCTCCGCACGCTTCGACACGCCGTTCGAGCGCTACAACGCGCCGCTCGCGGACATCCAGCGTCACGCAGCCGACGCCGCGCGCGAGCGCGTGCGCGCCCGCTCGACGTTCGGCTCGTCGGTCGAGCAATGCGTGCGTGACTGGCTGCGCACGTCGGACGACGCCGACGTGCCGTCCGACACGCTGATGGAGCACGTCTGCACGCGCTTCGCGATGTCGCGCTGGACGCTGCGCCGGAGGCTGCATCGCGAAGCGGTCGGGTTTCATGCGCTCGTCGCACAGGCCCGGCTCGGTGAAGCGCGCGACCTGCTGCTGAACACGCAACTGCCGATCGGCGAGATCGGCGTGCGGGTCGGCTTCCGTTCGACGAGCGCGTTCACGCGCTTCTTCACGCGCGAACTCGGCGCGGCGCCGAGCCGCTTCCGCGACGGGCACGGCGATCGGTGGCGTTGACCGGCACTTTTTCTGAGACACTGGCGGCTTCGCATCCCGCCGCCCTGCCATGTCCTGGTTTCTGTATCTGATCGAATGCGCCGACGACAGCGTCTACACGGGCATCACGACCGACGTTGCCGCACGCTTCGACGAGCACGCATCCGGCAAGGGGGCGCGCTATACGCGCTCGCGCAAGCCGCGTGCGGTGCTCGCGTCGTTTCCGCTGCCCGACCGGTCGAGTGCATCGCGCGCCGAATACTGGGTGAAGCGGCTCACGGCTGCGCAGAAGCGGGAACTGGCGGCCGGGTTGCGGACGCTGGAGTCGGTGTTGCCGGCCGTGGTGGCCATCGATGCGAGTGGTGATGTGGCCGGGTTGAAGGCTGGTGCTCGCGGGCGGAAGAAGGCGAAGGCGGAGAACGTCGATAGCGCGGCGAAGACGGTTGAGGCGGGTAAAGACGCGAAGAAGGTTGGGAAGGTCGGGAAGATCGACAAGGGCGCAAAGCCTCCCAAGACGGCAAAGGCCGCACCGGTCGCGAAACGCAAGAAGTCCGACAGCGATACGGTCGCAAGAAAGACTTCAGCGCGCGACACACCGGTAAAAAAGGGCAAGCCGGCCGTGCCCTCTTCGTCGAAAAGAAAGGCGCAGGCAGCCAGCGGCAAACCCGTCACGAACGGACGCGAAGGCGCCGCGCCCGCACCGGCCCGCCGCCGCCCGGCTGCCACGAAAGCAACCCAAGCCACCGCGGCCTCCGTTGCACCCGTTGCCCCTCGCCGCGCGAAGCGCACGAAGGACGCGCCGGCCACCACCACGTCGCCGGTGTCCGTGCCCGCCTCCGCGCGCAAACAACCTCGACGCACAAAACAAAACCGCGCGGCCTCCTGAGGAGACACGCGCGGTTTGCGTTGCACACGAACCGGCCGTCGGCCGGTACGCCGCTTACTTCTTGTAGTTCGCTGCGCCGTCGGTGATTTCCTTGTGCGCGGCTTCGATGCCGGCCCAGCCTTCGACCTTCACCCACTTGCCCTTCTCGAGCGCCTTGTATTGCTCGAAGAAGTGCTTGATCTGGTCCTTCAGGTACTCGGGCACGTCGTCGATCGACTTCAGGTTTGCCGTCATCGGGCAGACCTTGTCGTGCGGCACGGCGACCAGCTTCGCGTCGACGCCCGACTCGTCGGTCATCTGCAGCATGCCGAGCACGCGCGAACGCACGATCGAGCCTGCCAGCAGCGGGAACGGCGTGATCACCAGCACGTCGACCGGATCGCCGTCGCCCGACAGCGTCTGCGGGATGTAGCCGTAGTTCACCGGATAGCGCATGCCCGTGCCGATGAAGCGGTCAACGACGAGGAGGCCCAGTTCCTTGTCCGCCTCGTACTTCACCGGATCGCTTTGCGCGGGAATCTCGATGATCACGTTGAAATCTTGCGGCAGGTCCTTGCCGGCCGGAACATGATTGAAGCTCATGAGCACTCTCTGTAGGTCGATGGGAATTCGGGACAGGGCGCCGCGGCCGATGCACCGCCGCAGACGTCCCGCAAGGGAATGCGCCATTATAGCCAATCGACCGGTGGCGTCCGGATGACGATCGGCCGATAATCGTTCCGGATGCCCGGCCGTCGAACCACCGGCCGCGTTAGTTGGAATCGGCGTTGGTGGCTGAAGCGCTGTCGCCGGTTGACCGTGAAACATGGGGCCCGGGTAAGCGCTGAAGTGCTGAATCGGGTCGACAGCAAAGCATGGGACCCGAGTAAGCGCTAAAGCGCTAACTCGGGTCGACAGGAGCTGGCATGGAAGAGGCGAAGCACTTCATCGCGGGCGAATGGACGTTGCCCGCGCAACTGGAAACCATCGCGGTCGTCGATCCATCCGACGGCCAGCCATTCGCATCGATCGCCCGCGGCACCGCGCCCGACATCGAGCGCGCGGTCGCCGCGGCCCGCGACGCATTCGCGGGCCCGTGGGGTGCTGCCAGCGCCGCCGAACGCGGCCGCGTGCTGATGCGGCTGTCGGCGCGTGTCGCCGCGTCGATCGAGGAACTCGCCTCGATCGAAGCGCGCGACACCGGCAAGCCGCTGAAGCAGGCACGCGCCGACGCAGCCGCACTCGCGCGCTACTTCGAGTTCTACGCGGGCGCCGCCGACAAGCTGCACGGCGAAACCCTCCCCTATCAAGCCGGCTACACGGTGCTGACGGTGCGCGAGCCGCACGGCGTCACGGGCCACATCGTGCCGTGGAACTACCCGATGCAGATCTTCGGGCGCAGCGTCGGCGCCGCACTCGCGGCCGGCAACGCCTGCGTCGTCAAGCCGGCCGAGGATGCGTGCCTGTCGTTGCTGCGCGTCGCCGAGCTGGCCGTCGAGGCCGGATTGCCGGCCGGTGCGCTCAACATCGTCACCGGCTACGGCCATGAAGCCGGTGCCGCGCTCGCACGCCATCCCGGCATCGACCACATCTCGTTCACGGGTTCGCCGGCCACCGGCAAGCTGGTCACGCAGATGGCGGCCGAGAACCACGTACCCGTCACGCTCGAACTCGGCGGCAAGTCGCCGCAGATCGTGTTCGCCGACGCCGATCTCGAAGCGGCGCTGCCCGTGCTCGTGTCCGCGATCGTGCAGAACGGCGGGCAGACCTGCTCGGCCGGCAGCCGCGTGCTGATCGAGCGCGCGGTGTACGAGCCGCTCGTCGAGCGGCTGGCCACCGCATTCAACGGGTTGCGCGTCGGCCCGAGCCGCGCCGACCTCGACTGCGGCCCGCTGATCAACGCGAAACAGCAGCAGCGCGTGTGGGATTTCCTGTCCGACGCGCAGCACGACGGCATTCCGATGGCCGCGCACGGGCAGGTCGTCGCCGACGCGCCCGAAAGCGGCTTCTACCAGGCGCCTGCGCTGTTGCGCGACGTGCCGCCGTCGCACCGGCTCGCGCAGGAGGAAGTGTTCGGCCCCGTGCTCGCCGCGATGCGTTTCGTCGACGAAGACGAAGCCGTCGCCCTGGCGAACGGCACGCCGTACGGCCTCGTCGCGGGCATCTGGACACGCGACGGCGCACGCCAGATGCGGCTCGCACGGCGCCTGCGCGCGGGCCAGGTGTTCATCAACAACTATGGCGCGGGCGGTGGCGTCGAGCTGCCGTTCGGCGGCGTCGGCCACTCGGGCCATGGCCGCGAAAAAGGCTTCGAGGCACTGTACGGCTTCACCGCGCTGAAGACGATCGCGATCCGGCACGGCTGACCGCGCCGCAAGCAGCACACGGCACGCGGCCGGCAGCGCCCGGTCGCCAGCCGAAGCACGACGACACTCATATCCAGCACAGGAGACACACCATGCGGTTGAGCGGCAAGACGGCAATCGTCACGGGCGGCGGCTCGGGGTTCGGCGAAGGCATCGCGAAGACGTATGCGCACGAAGGCGCGAACGTCGTCGTCAACGACCTGAACGGCGCGGCAGCCGAGCGCGTCGCGAGCGAGATCGCGCTCGCGGGCGGCAAGGCCATCGCGGTGGCCGGCGACGTGTCGAGGCAGGACGACTGGCACGCGCTGCTGCAGGCTGCGCTCGACGATTTCCACGCGGTGCAGATCGTCGTGAACAACGCAGGCACCACGCACCGCAACAAGCCGGTGCTCGACGTGACGGAAGCCGAATTCGACCGCGTGTATGCGGTCAACATGAAGAGCCTGTTCTGGTGCGTGCAGACCTTCGTGCCGTACTTCCGCGAACAGGGCGGCGGCGTGTTCGTGAACGTCGCATCGACGGCCGGTGTGCGGCCGCGCCCGGGCCTCGTCTGGTACAACAGCACGAAGGGCGCGATGATCACCGCAAGCAAGTCGCTCGCGGCCGAGCTCGGCGCAGATCGCATCCGCGTGAACTGCATCAACCCCGTGCTCGGCGAAACGGCGTTGATGACGGAATTCATGGGCTGCGAGGATACCCCCGAAAACCGCAGCCGGTTCCTCGCGACGATCCCGCTCGGCCGCTTCTCGACGCCGCAGGACATCGCGAACGCGGCGCTTTACCTCGCCTCCGACGAAGCTGAATTCATCACGGGCGTCTGTCTCGAAGTCGACGGCGGGCGCTGCATCTAGCCGCACCGGGCTGTTCACGCGCCGAGCCGGGATTCTTCGGCCGGCACGGCATCCACGCACTGCTTCGCACGAAACCGGGCCTGCCACTGATACGCCGGTCCCGGCCAACTATAAGGACAGGAGACAACATGGCAACATCGACGCAGTCGCTGCCGGGCTCGTCCGGCGCATTCGAGGAAGCAACCTACCGCAAGGTGTCGTGGCGGCTCGTGCCGCTCCTGCTGCTGTGCTATGTGGTCGCGTATCTCGACCGCGTGAACGTCGGGTTCGCGAAGCTGCAGATGGCGAGCGACCTGAACCTCAGCGACACCGTGTACGGGCTCGGCGCCGGGATCTTCTTCTTCGGCTATTTCCTCTTCGAAGTGCCGAGCAACATCATCCTGCACAAGGTCGGCGCGCGCGTGTGGATCGCGCGCATCATGGCGACGTGGGGCGTGATCTCGATCCTGACGATGTTCGTCACGACGCCCACGATGTTCTACGTGATGCGCTTCCTGCTCGGCGTCGCCGAAGCAGGCTTCTTCCCCGGCGTGATCCTCTACCTCACCTACTGGTACCCCGCGCACCGGCGCGGCCGGATGACGACGTTCTTCATGACGGCCGTCGCGCTGTCCGGCGTGATCGGCGGGCCGCTCTCGGGCTTCATCCTGAAAGCGTTCGACGGCATCAGCGGGTGGCACGGCTGGCAATGGCTGTTCCTGCTCGAGGGGATCCCGTCGGTGCTGGTCGGCGTGATCGTGTTCCTCAAGCTGGACGAGCGGATCGAGAAGGCGAACTGGCTGACCGACGACGAAAAGGCGCTGCTCACGCGCAACGTCGATGCTGAAGAAGCCACCAAGGAAGACCTGCCGCTCGGCGCCGTGATGTCGAGCCCGCGCGTGTGGCTGATGGCGCTGATCTACTTCTCGTTCGTGATGGGGCTCTACGGCGTCGGCTTCTGGCTGCCGACGATCATCAAGGCCACCGGCGTGACCGACACGTTCATGATCGGCCTGCTGTCGGCGATTCCGTATGCGGCCGCGGTGGTCGCGATGATCCTGATCGCACGCAGCGCGGACCGGCACCGCGAACGCCGCTGGCACGTCGCGATTCCGGCCGCGATCGGCGCGCTCGGGCTCGTGCTGTCGGTGATCTGGGCGCACCAGACCGCGCTCGCGATGCTCGGCCTCACGCTCGCGACGATCGGCATCCTGACGACGCTGCCGCTGTTCTGGAGCCTGCCGACCGCGTTCCTCGGCGGCACGGCGGCCGCGGCCGGCATCGCGATGATCAACTCGATCGGCAACCTCGCCGGCTTCCTCAGCCCGTACATGATGGGCTGGCTCAAGCAGGCAACGGGCGCCAACGATTCGGGCATGTACATGCTCGCCGGGTTTCTCGTGCTCGGCGGGCTGCTCGCGCTGTCGGTGCCGAAGCGACTGGTCGACAAGTAACCCTGGGCGCATGGCGCCCGCCGGTCGATAACCGACCGCCCCCTTCCGAAACGCCCCGCTGGCCGGAACCGCTCCGGTCGGCGGGGCGTTTCTGCTTCCGCGCCCGCACCGCCTGAGCGCTGCCGGTTCGGTATCCCGCCAACGATGGCTCGCCAACCGTCAAAATATTCCCTATTAGTCCGTTTACCATGGAACAATAGGGAACAATTTGAGTACCACTGCCCGCTCATGTTCCATACCGTCGAAGAGGCCGCTGCCCGCCTGCGCCTCCACCCGAAGACTGTCCTGCGCTTCATCCGCGAGGGCAAGCTGCATGCAACGCGGGTCGGCCGTGCGTATCGCATCCTCGACGCCGACCTCGCCGCATTCACGCAAATGGAGCCGGCCGCGCCCGTGCCGCGTGCGGTGCGCGTCACCAGCATCGTCGACATTCCGGGCGCGTCGCAGTCGCTGCACCAGTACCTGTCACGCTCGCTGCATGCGATGGCATCCGGCCGTACGTCGTATGTCGACCCGGTGCGAATCGACGTCACGTTCGATCCCGCCGCGAGCCTGGTCAAGATCATCGTCGCCGCGACGCCGGCCGACACGGCCGCGCTGATGTCGTCGCTCGAGGCGCTGCTGCAGCAAAGCGGGACATGAGCGCGATCTTCAGGTCGCCCCGCCACGCACACGCGATTCACGCGGCTTACGAGGCTGTGCTGTCGCACTGGCCGGCTGGACATCGGCGCATCACCGTGCAGACACGCCATGGCACCACCCATGTGATCGCCTGCGGTCCGGAGCACGCGCCGCCGGTCGTGCTGATCCACGGCGCGCAGACGACGGCAGCGAGCTGGCAGCATTACGCGGCCGAATGGTCGAAGCATTGCCGGCTCTACGCGATCGACGTGATCGGCGAAGCGGGACCCAGCGCCCCGTCGCGACCACCGCTCGCGAGCGACGCGTACGCGCAGTGGCTCGACGACGTACTTGACGGCCTGGGCGTGTCACGCGCCGCGTTCGTCGGCATCTCGCTGGGTGCGCGAACCGCACTCGATTTCGCGTTGCGCCGACCGGCGCGCGTCACGCGGCTTGTGTTGCTCTGCCCGTCCGGCATCGGCCGGCAGAAGCCGTTTCTGTGGTGGGCGCTACCGCTGGTACTGCTCGGTGATATCGGGCGCGCCTGCGTGCGACGGTGCGTGCTCGGCCGTCTGCCGCCCGCATCGACGCCCGCCGAGCGCGACGCATTCGCGCTCATGCGCGCGGTGGATCGCGGTTTTCGGCCGCGCCTCGAAACGATTCCGGTGTTCGGCGACAGCGTGCTGCGCACGCTGTCCACGCCCGTGCTGGCGATCGTCGGCGGTCGCGACGTCATGCTCGATTCGCGCGAGACGCGCGATCGACTGACGCGTCTCGTGCCGCACGCGCAGGTCCTGTTGCTTCCGGATCAATACCACTTCATCCGCGGGCAGCGCGACACCGTGCTCGCATTTCTCATGTCGACGGAGCCAACCCGCATGCACCACCGAATCGTCCAGGCAGCCGGCCACCGTGTGCTGGTCCGCGATCCCGCCGCCGGCCCAGTACAACGCGAAAGCGATGCGCTCGACCTCGTCGCGCTCGCGCACGAGCATGAAGCCGACTGGGTCGCGGTGCCCGCCGACGCGCTGCACGACGATTTCTACCGGCTCGAAAGCGGCCTCGCAGGCGCCGTGTTGCAGAAGCTCGTCAACTACGGCGTCAGGCTCGGTGTGGTCGGCAATATCGAGCGCTGGCTCGAGCGCAGCGAGGCGCTTCGCGCGCTCGTTCGCGAGTCCAATCGCGGCACATCGGTGTGGTTCGTCGCAAACGAGGACGACCTGCTGCGCAAGCTTGGCGGGTGATACGTCATCGAGGCCCACCCTGGACGAAAAAAAGCCCCGAAGGCCTTCCGGCATTCGGGGCTTTTTTGCGCAGGTTGCGCGAGCCGCCTGCGTCAAACCACCGTAATCGCGAGCGCGCTTTCGCGGTAATGCTTCGCAGCCTTGTCGCTTTCGCCGAGATGCTCGAACAGGCGCGCAAGCGCGCGATGCGCACGCACCTTCAGCGCCTCGTTGTCGGCCAGCTTCAGTGCCGACTCGAGGAACGACTGCGCCTTGCCCCACAGTTGCTGCTGCTGGCACAGGCGGCCAAGTGCGAACAGCAGGTCGGCATCCTCCGGGTGATCCTTCTTCCACCCTTCCGCCTTCTGGATCAGCGGCAGCGCATCGGCGCCGGCCGTATCCGGATAACGGCGCAGCAGGCGCGCGTCCCAGTTGTGCGCGAGCGCATCTTCGACGATGCGGCGCGCTTCGTTGCGGCGTTCGAGCGGGACGAGCAGATCGGCGGCGAGATCGGCGAGACGCGGCGACTGGCGCTCGACCGGCGACAGCGACTGCCACACCTCGAGCAGCGCGTCCGGGTCGTGCCGGCGTTCGCGCAGCAGGTTTTCCGCAGCCTGCTGGCGCAGCCGCACGGCCGCAGCCGGATGCAGCGCCTCGCGCTTCTCGAGCGCCTTCGCGAGCTTCAGCACCTCGGCCCAGTTCTTCAACTGCTGCTGCGCGCGCAGCGCGACCTGCTGCGCATGAATGCGCTTGCCGCCCGCCTGCAGGTCGGCCAGCGCGGCGAGCGCGCCGTCGTCCACCCGCCGCGCGATGCCGCCCGCATCGGTCCAGTCGGTTTCCAGGCCGGCCGCGCGCGCGAGTTCGGCGATCGACACGTCGGTCGTCATGATCGGCCCTGTCCGTTCATGCGGTGCTGCCGCGCATCGCGGTTGACCTTGCCGTCGCGCCACGCGATGCACGCGCGGGGCGGCAGCCGCCGGTCGCGCAA